>CANDBZ010000007.1 GCA_947383095.1 uncultured Clostridia bacterium
TATCGAACTTCGCCATCTCTCCACCGGTCTGCGACTGCAGTTTTTTTATCTTATGAGCTCGGGCAAGCCGTTTGTCACTTTCCACACCTCGCCGTTGAAGCCGAGCGAGCTCGACGTGCTGCCCGCGCCGATGACCCATGCCACGTCCGAGAAATTGGCCTCTTCGGTAGCGTGCCCTACGACCGTGAGCGAAACGTTTTCCGTCTTATCGTCTTCGCTCGCTGCTTTACCGTTGACGGTGACGATATTGGACGTAGCCCAATAGCATTTGGCGTTCACCTTGGAGTCTTGCTCCATACTTGCAAACAGTTGTCCGACATACGTCGTAGCGGACTCCGAATTTACAACGGAAATATCCGCGAGGGTAAATACGCCGGATATCTTGCTCTTGGAATTCCTTCCCGCGATGCCGCCGGCGTAAACCGTCACGTTATCTATGCCCTGCGCCACCGACACGCTGACTTTGCCTACCGAATAACAGTAATTTATCGCTCCGATGCCTGACGTCGTGCTGCCGGGATTTTTATCGTCTCTGGTGCTGTAATTGTTGCCTACGATACCGCCTACGGAAACTATGCTGCCGTTTTGCGCTTTCGCATCGACTCCGACGTAAAGCTGCGCGTCGCAATGGCAGTTGATAATGCTACCTTCGTTATATCCTATCATCCCGCCAATGCAGACGTCGTTATCGCGGGAGCCTGTAGAAGTCACGGGTTTTTGCTCGCTTCCCAAAACCGTCACGGCGTAAGAGGTGCCAACCGTGCCCGTGCTCGAACCCGTTACGCCGCCGAACAAAAAGCGCGGGAGACAGGTCGCCGTCAAAACATCGAATTTATTTACGCTCGAACGCGATATAGCGCCGCCGTTCACACCCGTTACGCCGCCCATAACTAGCTCCGCGTTTCCGTTTGCGGGAATACCGTCGTCGGTGCAGTTTATCTCGAACACCGTGATATCGACCGTGGCGGAGGAAACCAACGCCAACGGGCTGTTGGAGCCCGCTATGCCGCCGAACGTAAGAGCCTCGCAATCAGCATTGAAGTTGACTATCTTTACCTTGCATTGCGTGATAATACCCGTCGTGCCGGATTTTGTCGCGTTGTTGACCGCGGCAATACCGCCGAAAACAACCGTATGGAGCTTATCGAAGCCCGTATCGGTCATATTGATATTCACGTTGCAGCTGTCGATCGTGCCGCGATTTTCCGTTGCGACTACGCCGATAAGCGCTCTGCTTGCATAAGCGCCGTCGCTGTCCTTTATCTTAAGCGTGATATTTTCAAAATCCAAATTCTTTATAACGCCGTCGACATAGCCGAAAACCGACGCGCTGTTTTCGTCGCCGAAAACGCCGCCTTTTATTTTATAATTGCCTGCAAGCGTATGCTCCGCGCCTTCGTATCTGCCGCCGTCGATCGTACCGACGAAACGGTGCTCCGCGTCAAACAACGGCTCAAAGCTCTCCCTGCCGAAATCTACGTCGAATATATGGATATTCGCCGACAAGATCTCTTCTATCGCAGCTTTCTCCTCATCGCTTGGGTCTTTAGTCCTCAACTGATCGTAAATAGTCCTCCACTTTTCGACGGACGCAATGTTTATCTCTCTCGTCCACTTTGCGTAAAGCTTTAAACTGACGGGCGTAAAGTTATCCTCGGATTGCGCGGCGTCCATAGGAGAAGTGGGCTTATTTTCGCCTTCTTCAAATATAAACTGCTCGTTTGTTTTCACAATGTTGCCGTCGGAGCCCTTGGTCTCTACAACGTAGTACCAATAATCGAAAGAATAGCCCGCCTTTTCGGGAATACGGTTGTTTTTATCATCAACGGGAATATTGTGCCCAAAGGTATATTCGGCGGCATAATCCGTGTAAACGTACTCCGCGCCGCTCGGCAGCGGTTCCACGAATTTTACCGTCACCTTCGGCAAATCGTCCTCAAACATCGGATATAGCTCAAGCGCTTCCGTGAACATATATTTTGAGAGCATGTTTACCGTCTCTTCTTTTTCAAGCTTCCAGCTTGTGAACTGGACCGGCTTGCCGCTGTCGTCTATATAATACCAAAAACAAAATTTGACGCCCTCGCTCGACGTAGGACATGCGAATTTGCCCGACGACGAACCGTACGTCGATTTGATGGACGTATTTGCGCCTATCTCCGACGACGGAAGCGTAATCTCGTTTTCTTTGCGCTTGTTTTTTTTCAACTCGAATTTTCCGTCGTTATACGTCAGCCGTGCGCGCAGATTGGTGCTGTGCAGATAAACGTTGGGAGTATAGATAGCGGTCAAGGTGGTATTGGAAACTATGGGCGTGGGCGTAGCGAAAAAGTCCGTCGCGCCGTCCTTCGACCAATAGCGGAAGGTGTATCCCCTCTTCACGGGCTTTATCTCGTTGCCGTCGGCGTCCTTGGGCTTGCTTATCGTCTCGCCGTACTTGATATTGTTAAGCACGGGATTGGCAAGCACGGTATCGCCGTCCGTGTTAAACGTGACGGTGTATTTAGAAACCTCATATTGATTTTTGCCGTTGTCGTCCGTATCCGTCGAATTATCGCAAGCGACAAAAGCCGCGCACAGCAACGCAATCAAACACAATGTCATTATTATCGTAAGTGCTTTTTTCATATTCGCTCCGTCACGCGCAAACGCGCGTAGAAGTAGTATACTTAATTATGTAAATTATATTATACATAAAAACGGGCGCATTATCAACTCAATTTTGGCGCGCCCGTATATTTAAACTTCGTTTAATGTTTTACATTCATTCAAACAGATTCAAATACGCCGCGATCAATTTCCAAAAGCCGTCTTCGGCGGTCGCCTTTCCTCCGCATTGCAAAATATAAGTCGCCCAATCCGCCTTTGCTTTGGCATCGTTGACGGATATGACCGCCTCCGCGCCGCAATCCTCTTTTAATCTGACCGCCATATCGGATGCTATCAGAAACGCTGTCCTATGATTGCGGGCGTCGCCGAATATCGAAATCGACACTTTATCATCGCTTTTAAACAATATAAAGTCTGTGATTTGCAAACATTCTGTGAAAGCATGCTTATCCGACATGTCTGCGGAGCGGTATTCCTCCGTTATCAAAACCGTGCCGCTATCCTCGCGAAGCACCGCGCCGTAACTCTCCGTCCGTCCCGTTTGACGCTCCACCGTCACGGAGACGTAATAGTCGGGCAGATCCAAGTCGGTCGGTTTTGAAAACCACAGGGCTGCAACCGCGATCGCCGCCACGATAAATATGATCGCCGTGCCTATAAGCAGCTTCATGGCGATTTGTTTTTGGAACGCGAGCGCGGGCGTTTCTCCCTCCAGCAATTTGTTGATGGGCGCTTTTTTGACGCGCATGTACACGTCGGGTACGCGGCTTTCGTCATGCTCGCTCCGCAGTCTTTTTTCTATATCCTTAAACCTCATACTCGCCCTCCTTGACCAATTCGCGTTTCATCTTTGCGAGCGCGTTGTTATACGTCCAAAGCACTGTGCCCAAAGGCTTGTCCAAAACTTCGGCTATCTCGCGGTGTTTAAAACCCGAAAACACGTGCAACGAGACGATCTGCCTCTCCGTCTCGCCCAATACCTTGTTCATGACCGCGGTGACGGGCGAGCCGTCGCCGTCCATCGTATAAGAGCCGTATCTGGCGTTGCCGTCCTCGAGGTCGGTCGGCGTTTCGCGCTTCTGCCGGTTAAGCTCGTTGAGAGTCGCGTTCTTTGCGATCGTATACAGCCATCCATAGGCGTTGGAGCCGGCCTTATAAGACGCGATCGTTGTCCTCAATCTGATATACGCCGTCTGCATCATATCCTCTGCGGTATGGTAGTTGCGGCATATCGACAAAATGAACGCAAAAAGCCCGCGCTTGGTCTCATTGTAAATTTCTTCAAACGCGTCTTCGTCGCCCTGCTGCAAACGCAGCATCATTTTGTCCAGCTCTTGCTTGGTCATGCGTTTATTTTAGCATATCCGAACGCGCAAAACAACACCATTGTGACTCGGCGCGGAGTTAAACAATTCTTTATCATTTTTTTAGCGTGCGTTTACGTTTTGGTTTTATATTGTATATAAGAGGATATGAGATGAAAAAATTCGATTTTTCCCGCAGAAAATTCATATGCGCTTTAGCTGTGCTCTGCACGGTAATTTTCTCTTGTCTCCTTTTCGCGGCATGCGATACGGCGGGCGGTATAACCGTACCGACCCCTCCGGTGGAATCTCCGCGCATAAACTCCTTTGCGGCGATTGACGTTAACCCCTCCGTAGAGTTCATTTTGGATCAATTCGGCAACGTATTGGGCGTATCGGGCGCAAATTCCGACGCGCAGGCGTTGCTGTACAACGAGAGCGGCATAGTGGGCTCTCCGTTCAATATCGCTCTTGAAAATCTTTTTGCGATATCCAAAAATTACGGCTTTGTTTCCGACAAGACGCAGACTGCGGGGATAAGCCTTGTTTGCCTTGACAACAGCCTTACCCTTGAAGAAATCGCGCAGACCGTACGCGCTTCCGCGGAAAAATGCGGCTTGAGCTTGACCACAACGGAGGATACAGACCTCGTGCTCGCGGTTGAGCTTGAAGAGAAAAACGCCGCGTCTTCCGCATATAATAACGTCACGCTATCGCAATACAGGCTTATGAAGCGAGCGGCGGACGTCTATGACGAGCAAGACGCTCCCGCCACCGCGCAAGAGCAAATGACCGCTCTGCAAAACGCATGGGCGGACGCTGACGCAAAGCTGGGCGAGGTATTTGCGCGCGCTGCAACCGAAGCGCAATTCGTCTATGAAACGACGCGGACGTTTGCAAAGGATTCGCTGTACATAGCGTACTTCGCGGCAAAATCCTTTGAGGCGGACGGCATTTTGAGCGCGATGAAATACGGCTCCCGCGCGTTTTACGCAACGTCGTACACTGCGCTTCATTCCATACAAATATATCTGCAGCACATTTACGACCTTATACGAGAATTCAGGCTGCACCCCTATTTTGACAAAGCCGCGGCGCTCGAAGCCTATGCCGCCCTTGAGCCTTATACCGACGACGACTTCGAGCAATTTTTCTCGTCGGTAGCCGCAGAAGACGGCTATGTGCCGATCGCAAATTTAAATACCTACATCAACGCCGTATATCGCAGCTCTTCCGCGGAACAGCGCGTCGGGTTGAAATCCGCGTACAAAGCCTTGAAAACGACTTTGCTCGACAAGCCTCGGCTCGAATTGCTGGGCATAGACTTGCAAATGCGAATAAACGATATCATTGAAAAAACTACGTCCGTCGCGGCAAGCTCTCTGCCTCCCGTATTTGCAGACGCTCTGTCCAAGCTGCTTGACGGCGTGCTCGAGCTGTTTATAGATGTTTCAAATCCGGAAACTATTCGATCCGCCGCGCAGGTGACGTTGCAAATGGCTCAAAAAGCATACGACAATATAGAGTTTACGTCGGAAGAGCTACAGGAAGCGGCGCAGATATCGGAGGACATAAGCGATATCATCGAAGAGGCGAAAGAAAAATGCTCGCAGACTATTGCGGAGCTAAAGCAAAAAACCGAAAATTGGATAGACGGATTGAAAAATCCCCGATAAAAAAAGCTCTATTATAATAAAAGCGCGCCTCGCGGCGCGCTTTTTCGTTTACCGTCTTAACAAGCGGCTTGTATACTGCGGAAATAAACCACCCTCTCGCCCTCCTTGAGCGGGAATTGCAACGTCGGATTTTGCGCCATGATATCCTCCGGCATAGCGGTGAGCGCTTTGCACAGATCCAACAGCTCGTCTCCGCCGTTCGCTATATAAAGGGACAGCGCGGACTTGTTTTGCGGCTTTTCGTCGCCGAGCTCCACCGCAGAAATGTATTCCGCCGTGATTTCGCTGTAACCGCACACCTCTACGCCGAGCTTAAGCTCGATCTCTATCTCTCTTTCCCTTTTCGCCGACGCCGTTATGCTCTCCACTCCGCAGCACACCTTGACTGTCTGCGAGAATGGCTTCGCGCTCGCAATGGACAAGGCGAAGGGGACCTCCGTGCGCACGGAATTGTATCCGTTTTCGTCGGTGTAAATTATATCGGCGTTGACGATGCCCTCAACGATCAGCTTGCCGTCCTCGTCCACGTACGCCTTGGAGGTATAGCACCTTGCGTACGGCACGGCGGAAATATCGATAACGGCGGCTCTGTTGTCTCCCAGAACCGCAGTCCCTCCCACGCGCTCGCTGAAGAAGCCGCATCCATCGAAGCAAACGTAGCTTCTGCTTTCTCTCGTGACGGCGACCTCGTTCGCAAGCGTAAACAGATCGTCCACAATGTCTATCTCCGCGCACCTGAACGCCTGCACCTTAAACTGCACCTCGCCTTCCACTCTTATCACGTTATCGTCCGTCACGCCCTGCAAAATTATTTTGGCGGATTTTACGTTTGCCTGCACGCAAATGCTGTCGCCCTCCTGCACTCCGTCGAGGTTAAGCTCCTCCTCGATATCCATGCGGAACTCCCTTTGCTTTATCTCGCCGCCCTCTACGTATGTGACAAGCGCGAGAATATTCGCAGCCGCAAGCACGCCGCCGTCTATAGCCTCCGCGCGTTTAACGGAGCAATTTGTATTGAGACCAAGCACCGACGCAACCTCGCCGCCGACCTCTTGCTCGTCGTCAAACGGCGCAATCGCGGTTTTAGACGCAATAAACGTCGGAAGAAGTATACTTTTCGTAGTTTTATAGCACTGCTCCGCATCGGTAAGCGCCTCTATTTCATCGCGTCTTTGCGCGCTCGCAGACACCTCGAGCACCGCGGAAAGGGACAGCGTTTCGCCTGCCTGTACGTCGGATTCGACCACCTTTATTATGCAGTTCACATTGTCGTCCGCGCCGAATTCGCCGTCGACCCTCACTGTGAAATCGGCATTATAATCCACGCCCTTGGGCGTTCCTTCTTTATCGAGATAAGTCAGACGGAAATTGGTCCTTCCGCCCACCTGAACATAGCCATCGTAAACGTCGACGCTGTTGCATCTGGCTTCTACCGCAAGCGACAGCACCTTGGCGATATTCTGCATGTCGATGCCGGGAGGCGAAAATTCGACAACCCTCTCGACGGACGGCGCGACGTAAAGCTTACTCACACTCAATTTATCAAATTCAAACATAGACTCCTCCATTTCGCTTAAAGCCTATGCCGACGGCAACGCAAATATTCCCGTTTTGCGCGTGTTTTAACGTGCGAATACTTTGTTGTTTTAAAATTATGGTTATGGGCAACAATTCTCATATGAGAGAAATAGGTCAAAACCTCGATATCACAAAGGAAAGAGTCAAAAAGCTTCTCAACATCCCCGTGCTCGTCAAGATAAACAGCGGCAGAGGACGCACCTCTCTTTGCAAGGGCGAGGTCACGGCTGTGTTCCCCGCGGTGTTCACGGTGAAGCTTGACGACGGAGAAATAAAGACGTTTTCATACGCGGACGTGCATACGCGCGGCGTGCTCTTTTTAAATCCCGACAAAGCATAACGGCAAAGCTCGAACGCACATAAAATAAAAGCGCTTTTTAGGGCGCTTGTTTTTTATTGAGCGGCAATGTCTTCACCATCGTCCGATTTTTCCTTCTTTTTTCGCTTCACTGCCGCCGCCGCTGTCAGCGATACGGCAACTATGACGATCGACAAGCCTATCAAGAGCATGGATAAGTCGAGCGGACGCGCGATAAAATGTCTGACCTGCGCGACAAATACGTAATCCGTGCTTATTTTGGGGCGCTCGCCGTACTGCGCGGATATAACCTGTCTTCCCGTCTTCGTCGGCGTATATTCAAAGATCGTCAAGCCTTCGCCCTCCGCGACGAGTACGTCGTTGACAAACCATTTTATACTTACGTCAGGGTCGACGAACTCGATTCCCGTCAAGGAAAATACGGTTTTTTCAGACGTATATATTGTCCCTTTGGACGGAGCCGTGTCCACGTCGTCGCCCGCGTTCTTTAAATAAGTCACGCGTACGTCGTCGGGATAATACTCGCCGTATTCTATATAAATATCCTGTGATTTTTCTTCTATATCGAAATCGGGCAATCTTGCGACGATAACGCTGTTGCCGTATACCTTTGCATTGTACACAAAGGTTTCGCCCCTGCCCAAAACCGTCTCCTTGCCGTCGGGCGTGCGAAGCACCCACTCGACAAGCGATTTTATGTCCGGGTCGACGCGCTCGGGCTCGAACGTGGCGATAAATTTGACGGGCTTTACGCGCGTCGCATACATTTTGATGGTGTTTGAATATTCCCCTTCTCCCAAAGCGCCGTCGTGCGTAATGCCTATGCCGACGGGAGGAAGATAATCGAAGACGGTATTATCGAAATCCTGCGTAAGCACGGTGAGCAGATCCAATCTCTTTATCTTATATTTGACGGTTTCGCCTATTTTCTTATCCGTTGTTTTAAGATCGAGATTTCTCATGAAATCCGCCGTACTCTTATCCATTGCTTTGCCCTCCGCCGCAAAACGCAGCTTAAGCAAAGCCGCCGCCACGGCAGCGATAGGCGTCGCCATGGACGAACCTTCCGTGACCTTATAGCCGTTATCTCCCGACGGATATGCGGCGGTATAAATATCCTTGCCGGGAGCCGCTATGTCGTATGCCGAGCCGTAATTTGAAATTATATTGCCGTTTTTATCATAGCTCATCACTGCGAAAACGTTGGGGCTCGACGCGGGATACGCTCTATTGACGTATTTGCCGTTTCTGTCCGTCTCCTCTGAATCCAGACCTGCGTTACCCGCGGCCGCTACGATAAACATACCCTCTTTCGCGGCGTTGTCTATGGTAAACTGCAATTCGTTTTTATCCCCTATCCAATCGCCGTTGGGATCGTCCTTTGCAAGCACGTTGAAGGAGAGATTGAGCACGTCCGCCTTTATTTCCCCTGCATGCTTTATCGCGTTTTTGAGCGACGCTATGTTGAAGGTGGCGACCTCGTTGCCTTCTTTATCGAGACTGTTGGATTTGATGGGGTAAATCTTAATGCGGTCCTGAAGCCCCAGCTCCTTTATGAGCATAGCCGCCACGCCCGTCACGGAGTTGCCGTGTTTATCCTTATGGTCCGCGAGACCGCTTGCGCCGACGGTTTTTCCCGTGCGCGAATTGTACCCTTCTATCTCACCCTTGTCGTTTTTATAAAGCACGTCCTTAAACAGCTCGTGAGACGCGTCCACGCCGGTATCGGATATCGCAATAACGACTGTGGGCAGCTTTGTCTTGTCCCAACCGTCCACGATCTGTCTCGCGTTCGCGAGGTTCAACGCGTCCTCGCCGTAATACCACAGATCCGCGGCGTCCTTATCGCCGTAATCGGCGGCAAAAGCCGCGCCGCAAACGGGATACGACAATACCGCGGTCGACAATACCGCCGCAAACAATAAGATAAATAACAGTTTTTTAAACGCGCCCGCTTTCATGTTTTCAAGCCTTCAGAAGCATTTGCTCGGAGAACGCGAGTCTTCTCAAGCTCTCGCTCTTGCCGAGCGCGACCGCCATTTCTATCGCGCCGCCGGGCGTCACCGCCGCACCCGTGAGCGCGACACGCATGCTGAACATGACCTGTCCGCCCTTGAGTCCGCTATTTTCGGCGCCCTGTTTGACGCATTCCTTGATATGCTCCTCGTCCCACTCGCCGAGAGACGCAAGACAATCCCGCGCTATCCTCACCGCGGATACGGCGACATCCTTGTCCACCTTCATCTTTTGATGCGTGTACATATTTACGTCGTGCTCTCCGAAATCGCACAAAAACGCCAATTTTTGAGGTATCTCGCTCAAGATATCCACACGCGTCTGCATAAGCGAAGCGAGCTCCTTTTTATCGAAACCGTTGTCGCCTATCGCCTTTTCGATCCACGGCAGCGCGACTTCGTAAAACTCTTCCGCGCTCATCGCCTTAAGATACTCGCCGTTGAGCCATCTCATTTTGTTTTCGTCGAAAATAGAGCTGCTGTGCGAAATGCCGGATATGTCAAACGCCTCGATCATCTCGTCCATAGTCATTTTTTCACGGTTATCCTTGGGGCACCAACCGAGAAGAGCGATATAGTTGACAACCGCCTGCGGCAGATAGCCCTTTGCGATAAAATCCTCGAAATTGGCGTCTCCGAAACGCTTTGACAGCTTGCGCGTAGCGTCCTTCATGATTGGGGGCAGATGCATATACTGCGGTCGCTCCCATCCGAACGCGTCGTAAATGAGATTGTATTTGGGGGTGGAACTCAAATATTCCGTCCCGCGTATGACGTGCGTGATACCCATAAGATGGTCGTCCACTACGTTTGCGAAGTTGTAGGTGGGCAACCCGTCGGACTTGAGCAGCACTCCGTCCTCGATATCGGCGCTGTCCACGCTTATTCTGCCAAAGACCAGATCGTCGTATTCCGACGTTACGCCCTCGGGCACCTTCTGACGTATGACGTACGGCTCGCCCGCGGCAAGCCTGCGCGCGACCTCCTCTTTGGAAAGATCGCGGCAATGCTTATCGTACGTATGCACGCCGTTTTCGTCCTTAAGGCTTTCAAGCCTTTCCTTATCGCAAAAACAGTAATATGCGCCGCCGAGTTCGACGAGACGTTGCGCGTACTGCTTATAGAGCCCCATGCGCTCCGTCTGCACGTACGGGCCGTATCCGCCGTCCTTATCGGGACCTTCGTCGTAGCTTATACCCGCAGTCTCGAGCGTACGGTATACCATATCCACCGCGCCTTCGACCTTTCTTTCCTGGTCGGTATCCTCGATGCGCAGGATAAAACAGCCCTTGTTTTGGCGCGCAAACAAATATGCGTACAAGCCCGTACGCAAGTTGCCGATGTGCATGAATCCCGTCGGGGATGGCGCAAATCTCGTTCTGACCGTCATATATGCCTCTCGTTAAAATTATTATTGCCTCTGAACTTGTCCAGCACGCGCTGCTCGTCAAACGAATAGCAGTTTTCGCCGCAAAAAATGAAGTGATCGAGCAGCTTCACTCCGACCTCGTTGAGCGTATCGTACAGCTTACGCGTCAGAAACACATCCTGCGAGGACGGCGTCACTATGCCGCCGGGATGATTGTGCGCAAGCAACACTCCGTGCGCCTTGTGCATAAGCGCGAAATCCACCACAGCCCTCACCGACAGCTGCACCTCGTCGCCCGTGCCCACCGCGAGCACGTCGCTTGCGAGTATTTGGTCGTGCACGTCCACGGCGACGATACAGATTTGCTCGTCGCGCAGCCCGTAGAAGCTGCTGCCCATATATTTTTTGGCTTCGCTCCTGTCCTTGAGCCGTCTCCTCTGCCCGTTGACCTCGTCGAGATATTTGCGAAACACCCCGGACAAACTCGTTAAAAACAGCGACGCGTTCCACGTCATGCCCGACACCTCACAAAGCCGTTCCGGCTTTGAATCCATTATCATGCGCAGCGAACCGAATTTCTGCAAAAGCTCGTGCGCTATCACGTTGGTATCCTTGCGCGGGATAAAGCTGTACAGAAGATACTCAAGTATCTCGTGCATTTCGAGAGAAGCGACGCCGTTTTTGCGGATGCGCTCCCTCATTCTCTGCCGATGTCCGTCGTGCACGCCGTTTGCCATACCGCTCTCCTACAGGCTCGGATATTCCTTGAAAACGCTCTCGTCCAGCTTTACAAGCCGCACAAGCGTTTTCAACGCCTGCTCCTCGTCGGCAAACCCGTGCTTTTTGCCTATGACCTTCCACACGCCGTACGCATGCAAAAAATCATACCAAAAATAGCACTCGTCCTGCAATTGAAAAATCTCCAGACTGTTGAAGGATTGAAACCTGCTCCACTGCTTGAGTATATCTATAAGCGCGACGACCTCTTCGTTGTCGTCGTATCTTTGGTGAATAAATTGCAACATATACTTTTTGACTTCCTTTGAAAAAGTCATCACGCCCTGCTTCGCGTTTTCGATATCCTTGAGAATAAGCGCGATCTCGGGATCGTCTGCGTTGCCCTTAAGCACCTTTTCACTGCTGTATGCAAACGTATTTGTCATATTGGAAATTATATACTACTTTATTATATAAATCAAGTTATAAACCGCGCGAAGACAAGTATTAATGTCAAAAAAACAGCGACGAAAACCATACGGCTCACATTTAAAAATCAAAAAAATATCCCGCTCTGCAAAAAGCATATCGGGCGGTCGCCGTCATTCGACCGCCGAATTATCATTCCCTTTCAAAAAATCGTTTACTCCCGCATAAAGCGTCTGCGCAAGCCTCGCCTGATAGTCCGGATCTATCAGATTGGCTTCGTCGAAGGGATTGCTCAAAAAGCCGCATTCCACGATTATGCTGGGATAGGGGCTGCAAAACAAAATGTACTTTTCCGCGCTCAAGGCCGAATACTTTCTGCCGCCGCCCGCCATATTGAAATCTCTGTTCAGCGCGTCCTGCATTATCACCGCAAGCTGCCTGCCGCCGTCGTCTCGCCTGTCGAAAAACACCTGCGCGCCCCGCCTTGACGAGGCGGAATAAAAATTCATATGCACGCTTATCACCGCAGACGGCTTGACGCTGTTTATTATCTCGCCGCGCCTGAACATATCCGCGCGCTTTTTATTGTCGCGCACGGACGGGAAGGTGTGCATCGTATCGTTCTGCCGCGTCATCACCACCCTATAGCCTCCGCCTTTAAGATACTCCGCCAGCAGCTTTGCCATTTGCAAATTGAGATGGCTTTCCTTGACGCCCGTACGCGCGCCGGTCACGCCGCCGTCCTCGCCTCCGTGGCCCGCGTCAACCACTACGACGGGTCTGCCGTCGTTGGCAACCACCGTGGCGATGATAAAAGGCGACGATAACGCCAACGCGACGACTACGGCGCTGATCACGACCGCGGCAACCTTTATAAACGTTGTATTTTCAAATATATTTTTTTGCATATCGTTTCATTGTTGAGCATATACACCGCGGAATAAAAATGCAGAGTTATCCACGAAGTTATCCACAATTTAGGTTGATAATGTGGATAAACGGGTGGATAAGCGCATATTCACCCACGCAGAGTATTGACCTTGAATCATACTTGCGACGAGGCAAGTTTATCACACAACCGCAAAAAACGCCTCTTTTTTACATTTTTCGCAGTATTAACCCCGTTTTTGAAATTTTGCCGCCGAGAATATTACAAATGAGCGGCGCATATGCTTGTGCGAGGTGAATTATGATACAACTGTCCTCTCTGCTCAAAAAACCCGTGATAAGCGTTTCGACGTCCGATGTATGCGGCGAGATAAAGGATGTATATTTTGACAAAATGTGCAAAAAAATTGCATATTTTTACATTGAGAACGCTCAAGCGCTCTCCTGTTTTCTCCCGTTCGAAAGCGCGCAGTATATATCGGACGCAATCGTTATAGAAGATAAAATACAGCTTATTCCGACGGCGGACATAGACCTGACGGAGCTTTGCGCGAACATGTACGGCAAGCCAGTATATACCCTGAACGGAATTTTCAAGGGGATGACAACGGACGTAATCGCATACGAGACGGGAAAAGTCTCCAAGCTTCAGACGCAGGACGAGGACATCATTCCGTCGTCGGTCGCGTCGATAGGCGACGTTATATTTATAAAAAGCACGGCGAAGCCATCGCAAAAACAGAAAAAAAACAAAATTCCAAAGCCCGAAAAGGATTATCCCGTGTACATTCTCGAGGAGACGGAAAATAAAGAAATAAACAATGCGCCGCAAGCGGGAACGCCCGTCATTTTACATACTCCCGTCGCCGTAAACGCGGCAATAGACGTGAATGCCGAGTTCCAAACGCCTCAACCGCCCGTCTCGCTCACGTCCGACGTGCGCGAACCCGTGCTGTCACACGGAGCGTTCGAGCTGCTGCTCGACGGCTCCGCCGCTTATTCTTACGACGAAGACGCGCACACACCCACTCGCGTTATCTGCGACTATGAATTTCTGCTGGGAAGAACGCTCGGGGCGGACCTGTGCACGTATACGGGCGAGCTTATCGCGAAAAAGGATAGCGCCGTCACTGGCGCAATAGTGGAAAAAGCCCGCCGCGCCGGCAAATTGGTGGAACTGACTCTGAACAGCGTCAAACCCGCGATTCGGCATAAAATTTGAGTATATGAAAAATAAATTTGACAACCGTAAAATAAGAACCAAATCCTTAATTGCGGCAATGCTCGTCTGCGTTGCCGCCTGCCTCGCACTGTGCGCTTGCAACTCCAAATCGACGCAGACCATCGACACGTCGCCGTGCTACGACATAAACCTCGAATATGACGCCGAAGCAAAAAAACTCTGCGCGCATCAGGAAACGCTTTACGTCGCGCCCGCGGACGTAAAAGAGATCGTTTTGCATATATACGCAAACGCTTTTGCCGCCGATCATAACGCTATCGATATTTTATCCGCGCAAATAAACAGACAAAACATTGATTTTGAGATTTACGGTGAGGATAAAACGCTTTTGAAATTGCCGTTTGAAATGCAAAAGGGCGACGTCTGCACGCTCGCGCTCAAATACGAAACATCGCTTGCGCAGACGGATACGCGCCTCGGGGTGACAAAACGCGGCGACGCAAATCTCACCTGCTTTTATCCCGTCGTTGCCAAATACGACGGAGGATGGCGGGAGGACGGTTATTGCGCTTGGGGCGACCCGTTTTACAGCGATATATCGTCGTTTTTCGTGCGAGCGACCGTAGACGAGGAGCTTGCGGTAGCGTCTAGCGGAAAAATCGTTGAAACACTGCTCTCGGACAACGGCAAAAAAACCGTGGAGATAGAAGCGCGCAATATCCGCGACTTCGGCATGGCGGTGGGAAAGTTCGATATACTGTCACGATCCATTGACATAAATTCTCGCAAAATCGAAGTCAAATATTGCTATTACGACGACGGCGCTCCCGCGGAATCCCTTAAAAGAGCGGAACGCGCATTGACGGTTTTTTCGCAGACGTTCGGCGAATACGCTCACGATTCGCTCACCGTAGTGCAGAGCAACTTAAGCGCGGCGGGCGGTATGGAATACGGCTCCTTCGTGCTCGTATCGCCGTCGAATTCGAGAGCGGAATACCTTGACACGATAACGCACGAGACCGCGCACCAATGGTGGTATGACGCGGTGGGCAGCGACCAGATAAATTCCGCATGGCTCGACGAGGGCTTGACAGAGTTTTGCACATACTATTTCCACTATCTCGAGGGCAACCGTGCGGAATACTCTGCGGCAATGGCAAGCATATCCCGCTCCTACTCTTCATTCTCCGCCCTCAAATACACGGTGGGCTTCGACGGCACCATGAATCGCCCTCTCTCCTCTTATCTCACAGAGGGCGAGTACGTAGCCGTGACTTATCTCAAGGGCGCGCTGCTATTCGACGCGCTGCGCTCGCTTGTGGGCGACAAGAAATTTCAAGCGGCTATGAGCAAATACTACGCGGACAACAAATACGGCATAGGCACGCAGCAGTCGCTGATCGACGCATTCAAGTCGCAGGGCTACGACGTGGCGAGCATCGTCAACAACTGGACGGACGACAAGGTGCGGATGTGATATCTGCAAAAGCTTTTAAATCGAAAAATCAATGACGTCGGGAGCAAGTGAATACGCCCCGACGTCATTGTTTTTATAAAAGCATACGATGTCTATTCGCGCAACTCTTGTCCGGTTGTTGCACAAATAGACAATACTGATACGGAGGAGAAAACTATGATAAGCTTATCCGTATTTGCCGAGCGTCTTAACGAGCTCATGCTTGAAAGCGACCTTAACGCAACCGCCGTCGCAAAAAAGCTATGCGTCGACAAAAGCACAATTTCCAGATATCTGTCCGAAGAGATTGCCCCGACAATGCAAAACGCTATAAGTATAGCTGACTTGTTTAACTGCTCTTTGGACTTTCTGTTGGGCTTGAGCGACGACAATCTGATCAAGGATTTTAAGGAATGTCCTCCCTTCGGCGAACGGCTTGAGCAAATTTTGAAACGCAAGGGCAAGACAAAATACGCTTTAAAAAAGCAAACGGAAATCTCGCAATCTCTGCTGTATTATTGGACAACGGGCAGATTTGCTCCATCTATCGACAATATCGTCAAAATCGCAGAATTTTTAGACTGCTCCGTAGATTATCTCATCGGGCGCGCGGACTATGAATAAACAAGGATCTCCATGTATATTAATAAATGCACAACTTCAAAGAATTAATAGTTCTATAAATCAAAAGCGAAATGAAAATATTTGACAAAGTTAAAATTCTGGTATCCGACCCGGAGTATGAAAAGCATGGCGTATATAAAGGCATGATCGGAACTATCGTAGAAGCGCATATTGAGTTTAGAAGCTTCCAAGTAGCTTTTATCGACCCAACGCCGATTACGGAAGAAAACTGGGATTCCGTTGAACTCAAAGATGACATAATTTGTTATATTCGCATCAAAGATATGCAGGTCGTCGAAGAGAGTAATTGTACCGACGAATTTATATTTAACGATCTTCCTAACAAAGACATGCGTTGGTATTGCAAAGTTGAGGACGGTTACATCAAAAACTTGCGAGGAGAAAGTTTAAACAAAATTGCTTATGATTATGAAAGCTGAAGATAAAATTTATGTAAACGGCAGACGGTCTTCTTCCATAAATACTCCCGATCGTCGGTGTAATAAACAAAAATAATCAGTTGCCGTCGGATATTTTCTCAAATAGAGATCGTTCCGGACGTTTTAGAAACAAACTCGAAAAATTTCACATTATTGAAAAAATACTGCGATATTTTCTATCGCAGTATTTTAAACTTATTTTTATTGTTGACTTTATAGCCGCTGCAGTGAGCGGCTTTTTCTTTTATTTTTCTATCCTCTCTATTCCGCCGAGATACTTGCGCAAGACCTGCGGCACGGTGACGCTGCCGTCCGCGTTTTGAAATTGCTCCACGATTGCGGGTATGAGCCTCGACGTCGCAAGCCCGCTGCCGTTGAGCGTATGCACGAATTGCGGCTTGCCCGTTTTGCCGTCGCGATAACGCGTATTGTTGCGGCGCGCCTGATAGTCGTTTGCGTTGCTCACGGACGAGCATTCCTTATAAATGCCCATGGAGGGAATCCACAGCTCCACGTCGTACGTTCTCGCCATAGAAGCGGAGCAATCGCCCGCGGCGAGCTTACTCACTCTGTAGTGCAAGCCAAGTCCCTCCACGAGTCTCGCCGCCTTGTCGACGAGCTCCTCAAACGCCTCCATGCTGTGCTCGGGGTGCGCGTATTGCACCATCTCGACCTTGTTGAACTGATGACCGCGTATCATGCCGCGCTCTTCCGTGCGCGCGGAGCCCGCTTCCTTTCTGAAGCAGGGCGAATATGCGAAAAACTTCATGGGCAGCTTACTTTCGTCAATGATCTCGCCCGCGTACATATTTACCAACGCCGTCTCCGCGGTGGGCAGCATAAAGCGATTGCGCTTTTTGTCCTCGTCGCAATCCAGCCAATACACCTCGTCGCTGAATTTGGGGAACTGCCCCGCGCCGAAGCCGCAGTTATAGCCGAGCTGATAGGGCGGCAAAATGAACTCGTAGCCGTCCTTAAGGTGCTCCTCCACAAAATAGTTGAGCAACGCCCACTCCAGCCGCGCGCCCATGCCGCGGTAGATCCAAAAGCCGTTGCCGGACAGCTTCACGCCGCGCTCGTAGTCGATAAGCCCGAGGCTTGTGCATATATCGACGTGATTTTTAGGCTCGAAATCAAACTCCGGCTTGACGCCGCCCACCTTGACGACCTGATTGTTTTCCTTCTCGCCCGCAAGCAGATCGTCGTCGGGGATATTGGGCATGACGGCAAGCGCGTCGTTGATATTCGTCACGAGCTCGCCGATTTTCGCGTCGCCCGCGGCGATCTCGTCGCCGAGCTTTCTCATTTCCTCGAATATGGGCTCGACGGGCTGTCCCGCTTTTTTGAGAACGGGGATCTGCGCGGAAACCTTATTCTTTTGCGCCTTAAGCCGCTCTATCTCCGTGATCGTCGCTTTGCGCGCGTCGTCCCACTCTATGATTTGAGTGAAATCCGCCTTAAAGCCTTTTTTCGCAAGCGCGTCCGCGACCGCTTGAGGGTTGCTTCTTATTTTGACTAAATCCAACATAATGCTTTCTCCGTTGAACGTAATATTTATTTTTTCGCTTACGCGATAATATTGACAAGCCTGCCGGGAACTATAATTATCTTCTTGACCTGCGCGCCGTTTAACTGTCCCTTGACCGCTTCGACCGCCGCCTTTTCGATATCCTCTTTGGGCGCGCCGTTCGCGACGGTGACCCTGCCCCTCAACTTGGAGTTTATCTGCACGGCGAGCTCTATTTCGTCAAGAACGGTCGCCTTTTCGTCGAACTGCGGATAACGCTGATCGAAAACCGAATATTTTTCACCCAAGATCTCCCATAGCTCCTCGCAAAAATGCGGCGCGAAAGGAGCCAAAAGCAGCACAAGATCCTTTGCGCAATCCTTGTACAGCGCGTTTTTGCGCGCCACCGCGACTTCGTATGAATACATCGCGTTGACAAACTCCATAAGCCTCGCTATCGCTGTATTGAACGAGAAATTGCCGAGGTCCGCCGTCACGCTTTTTATCGTGTTGTGGCGCACACGGTTGAGCTCCTTTTCCTCTTTGCCGAACGCCGCCTCGTCGAAATTTATCTCGAAGCATTTTTTAACGATGCGCTCCACCCTGTCGAAAAAGCGGTTGACGGAATCCAATCCGTTCTCGTTCCAGGGACCGCCCTCGACATAGTTGAAGCCGAACATCAGATAAACCCTGAAGATGTCCGCGCCGAACTTTGCCACGCTGTCGTCGGGAGACACCACGTTGCCGCGGGACTTGCTCATCTTGTTGCCGTCGGGACCGAGAATAATGCCCTGATGCACAAGCGACAAAAACGGCTCGTCGAAATGCAGATATCCCATATCGCGCAAGGCCTTTGTGAAGAACCTCGCATACAGCAGGTGCATGCAGGCGTGTTCCGCGCCGCCTATATATTTGTCGACGGGCAGCATCTTGTCTATCCACTCCGTATCAAAGGGCTTTTCGCTGTTTTTGTTGTCGGGATAACGCAGGAAATACCAGCTCGAGCACACAAAAGTATCGAGGGTATCCGCGTCGCGCTTTGCGGGTCTGCCGCAAACGGGACATACTGTGTTCATAAACTCGTCGCACTTCTTAAGCGGCGATTCGCCGTCGGGAGTGAAATTGACGTTGTGCGGCAAAAGCACGGGCAGATCCTCCTCGGGCACGGGCACCGCGCCGCAGCGCTCGCAATGTATGACGGGGATCGGCGCGCCCCAATAGCGTTGACGGCTCACCAACCAATCGCGCAGACGGTAGTTGGTTTTAAGGCTTCCCTTGCCGTCTTTTTCAAGCTTCTTAAGTATGGCAAGCTTTGCGTCCTCCGAGGTCATGCCGTCGAACTCGCCGCTGTTGACCAACACGCCGTATTCCGTAAAGGGCAGGTCGTCGTTTACGCCTTCGACGCCCTTGATGACTCTTTCGACGGGCAAACCGAGCTTCCCTGCAAACACGAAATCCCTCTCGTCGTGCGCGGCGACGCCCATGACCGCGCCCGTGCCGTAGCTTGCTATGACATAATCGGCGACAAGAATAGGCACCTCTCTGCCGTTGACGGGATTTATCGCGTACGCGCCCGTGAGCACGCCCGTTTTCTCACGGGTGGAAGACAGGCGGTCTATTTCCGTCGCGGCGGCGCTCTTTTGCTTGTATTTTTCAACCGCGGCGCGCTGCGCGTCGGTCGTAATCTCGTCGACGAGCGGACTTTCGGGAGCGAGCACAACGTACGTCACCCCGAACACCGTATCGGCGCGCGTCGTAAACACGCGCAGCTTGACGTCGCTGTCCTTGACGTCGAATTCTATCTCTCCGCCGTAGCTCCTGCCGATCCAGTTTTTTTGCATGAGCTTTGTCTTCTCCGGCCAATCGAGCTTGTCGAGACCGTCAAGCAGCTCGTCCGCGTAGTCCGTAATTTTGAAAAACCATTGATTGAGATTTTTATGCGTGACCTGACTGCCGCATCTCTCACAAACGCCGCCCTGCGCCTGCTCGTTTGCAAGCACCGTATTGCAGGACGGACACCAATTTACAGGCGCCTCTTTCCTGTAGGCAAGCCCGCGCTTGTAGAGCTGCAGAAACATCCATTGCGTCCACTTGTAATAATCGGGCAGGCAGGTCTTGACCTCATAGTCCCAATCGCAGGTGGTGCCGATGCGGCGCAGCTGCGCCTCCATGGTCTCTATATTTTTCAAGGTGCTTTCCTCGGGATGTATGCCCGTTTTTATAGCATAATTTTCCGCGGGCAGGCCGAACGCGTCAAAGCCCATAGGCTGAAACACCTCGTAACCCTGCATGCGCTTGAACCTTGCAAACGTATCCGCCGGACCGTAATTGTACCAATGCCCCGCATGAAGCCGCGCGCCCGAAGGATAAGGCAGCATTTCGAGACAGTAGTACTTTTTATCGACTGCGGATCTGTCGAATTTATAAAGTCCGGTCTCCGCCCAGATCCTCTGCCATTTGCTTTCAACTTGTTTATGGTCCATATCAACCTCGCGATTTATGGATTGTTTATTTAATAAAAGTTAGTATAATATCAAGTATTTGATAAGTCAAGCGCGCGTCGCGTGTTTGCGTTTATCGGCGCATTTTGCGAAAAACTATCGGCAGAAGTTCAACTTTGCTCGATTGCCGTACTCGTGCGCTTGTAAAAGCCGACGAAACGTGGTATAATATATAAATCACTGCAGAGGTAAAATTATGTTTGTTTCCTTTGAAGGCTGCGAGGGCGTGGGCAAATCCACGCAGCTGCGCTTGCTTAAAGAATATCTTGACAAAACGGGACAGCGCGCCGTTTATATACGCGAGCCTGGCAGCACGGAAATATCCGAGCAGATCCGCCGCGTGATCCTCGACCCGAAAAATACCGCGATGAGAGATATGACGGAGGCGCTTCTTTACGCCGCAAGCCGCGCGCAGCTTGTGCGGGAGGTCATCAAGCCCGCGCTTGCAAGAGGCGAGCTTGTCGTCTGCGACAGATATGTGGACAGCTCTGTGGCGTATCAGGGCTACGGCCGCGAAATGGGCGCGGAGCTTATAAAGCAGATAAACGCTCCGGCAATAGACGGTTGCATGCCGGATATGACCGTATTCATAGACTTAAACCCCGAAAACTCCTGGCGAGGCTATCGCACGTCGGACAGGCTCGAGCAGGAATCAAACGAATTTTTTGACAAAGTCTACAACGGCTTTATAAACGAAATCGAGGCTTCAAACGGCAGAATCGTAGCAATAAAACCCGATTTCGACAAAAATATCACTTCACAAAAAATAATTTCCGCCATGCGGGACAGAGGTATAATAAGGTGAACGTACTCACGTTCGAAAAAGCGCTCAAAGGCTCGCGCGCATACGGTCTGCTTATGTCGGACCTCAAAACGGGACTGGGGCATGCGTATATAGTCGCCTCGGGCGACGACGACGTTGTGGACGAGTTTTTTACGCTCGTCGCCGCTTCGGTATACTGCGAAAACGGCAATTCCGCCTGCTTCGAATGCGCGGAGTGCCGCAAGGTCCTGCACAGAAATCACGCGGACGTTTTTCACATAAACGAGGCGCGGGACAAAATAAAGGTCGACGACGTCGCAAAGCTTGTCGCTTCCGTATACGTAAAATCGCTGTCGGACAGAAAGCTTTATTTCATACATCGCGCGGATCTAATGAACGCGCAAGCGCAAAACAAGCTGCTAAAAACGCTCGAGGAGCCGCCGCAGGACGTCACTATATTCCTCGGCGTCGCAAACAGCGCGGCGATGCTCGACACTATAAAATCGAGAGCGCGCACGTTGCACCTCGACGTATTCGACGAGGATACGGTCTTCGAAGCGATGCTTGCTTTGGGATATGACCGCGAAATGAGCTCGGTGGCAGCCGCTTGCAGCGAGGGAATGCTCGGCAAGGCGCGCAAGATCGCGTCCTCGCCGCAATACGCACAGCTTTACCGCGCCGCCCTCGACCTGATGAAACGCCTTGACAAAAGCACGGATATACTCTCGCTCGACGGCTTGGCGGCAGGTCAGGAGGATATGAGCGGCTTCCTCGACGTTTTGTCGATAATTATAAGGGACATGCTGATCGTGCAGGAGGACGAGTCCATGATACTGTCAAAGCACGTATCGCAGGATATAAAAGAGCTTGCGCAAAAGTATTCTCCACTCGCGCTTGCAAAGATCATTTCGATCATAAACGATACCCGCAGACAGCTGTCGTTGAACGTCAGTCCTCTGTCGGCGATAGACAATCTGCTTTTTTCAATCTTGGAGGTTAGACACAAATGCCCGAAATCATAGGTATAAAATTCAAAACAGGCAACAAAGTTTACTATTTCGACCCGGGGAAAAACGTCTTTAACGAGGGCGACGGAGTCATCGTGGAAACCGCCCGCGGTCTCGAATACGCGGTTGTGGCGATAGCCAATAAGCAAGTCGGCGAAAAAGAAATCGTACAGCCCTTAAAGCCAGTGGAGCGCAAAGCGACCGACGAAGACAAGGCGCGCGCTCAAAAAAACGCGGAGGACAAGGAAGACGCGCTTAAAATCATCCGTCAGAAAGTGTCGGAAATGAATTTGGCTATGAAGCTTGTAGACGCGGAGTATACCTTCGACCGCTCCAAGCTCATATTCTATTTCACCGCGGAAGGGCGCGTGGATTTCCGCGAGCTTGTGCGCGTGCTTGCTTCTATATTCAAGGTGCGTATAGAGCTTCGTCAGATATACGAACGCGACGACACGAAAATGCGCGGCGCGCTTGCGTCCTGCGGCAGAGAATGCTGCTGCACGACGCATCTTCCCGATTTTGAAAAGGTATCCATAAAAATGGCGAAGCTACAGGGGCTGTCGCTCAATCCGCAGAAAATAAGCGGAGTATGCGGCAGGCTTATGTGCTGTCTCAAATACGAAAACGGCTATTACAACGAGGTCTTTAAGCTTATGCCGAAGGTGGGCAGCAAGGTCAAGACCAAGGACGGCGAAGGCACCGTGGAGTCTAACGACCTGATAAAACAAACGGCGAAGGTCAAAGTCATGCTTAAGGACGGCAGCTTCGACGTGCGCACGTACGCTCTTGAGGATATGCGCATAGACGAGAGACAATCGACCGCCGATATAGACGCTATGCCCGACGAAGAATAAAAAGAAAGGACGCTCGAACGAGCGTCCTTTCATTACTTCGATTTGCGATTATGCCTCGGATATCGCGCTCACGGGGCAACCGTCTTCGCATGCGCCGCAATCGATGCACTGATCCGGATCAACGACAAATTTGCCGTCGCCTTCCGCGATTGCGCCTACGGGGCAGGTATCTGCGCACGCGCCGCATGAAATGCACTCGTCACTTATAACTCTTGCCATAGTTCTCTCTCCTTTTAAAATCGTTGAAACAATAATATCACAGCAACTCGGTTTTGTACAGCAAAATCAAGCTTTTTCAAATAATCCGAAATAACAGCCGTGCGCTTTCACGCGGCGGATTTCGTATTTTCGCCCGCCGCGCGACAGCGTCATTCCCTCTTTAAAAGAGCAATGAGCGCAATCGTTTCCGCGCGCCGTCTTATACGGGCAGTGCGCAAACGTCATCAACGGCAGCTCTGCGCCGCGAATGCCTTCCCGCTTTCCGCTCTCTACGGACGGCAGAACCGCTTCCGCGCCCAGATCCGCACAAACCTGCGCGGAGACGGCGTTGAGCGCGTTTAGTCCCGCACCGGCGATAATTTTATAACCTCGCGACGCAAACTCGAAGCCGTATATGTTTTCAATGACCAACGTCTTTATTTCCGCCGCCGAGGCGAGCGCTTTTTCGATCGATTTCAGATCCGCGCCGTTTGCAATAACGGGAAGCTGCAGCGCGATATCTTTTATGTCCGAAGGCAAGCGGTTTATGATCTTGCGCAGGTATTCCGCGTCATAACGGGACGGACAAACGACGACGGTTTCCCGCTCCCGCGCCTTTAATGCGTCCGGATCCGCTTCGCGCGCAAATACTATATCGGGATATTTGCGCCGCATAGGCAGCTTTATGTCGACATGACCGACGGCGGCGTGATTTTCTTCCGCCGCCTCGAAGATTTTTTCTCCGAGCGCCGCCAACGTCTCTCTTCTCAACGCGTTCAATACCGATTTGGCGACAAACACGCCGTCCGTTTTAACATCGCAGGAGCTTACGTAAAATCCGCTGTCAGCGGTTTTGCTCGCCTGCGCCGCCAGATCCGCTTCGCTTACCGACGCGTTCACCGCCCTCTGACAAATTTCGCCTTGCAGGCAAACGGACGCTCGCCCGTCAAGACAGCGCGCTTCAAGCGAAAGCGGCTTGCCCGCCAACGCCGTCACCGATAAGCTTATTTGCACGAAACGCCTTGTCGCGCGAAGCCTCTCCTCCGCCGCGCAAGAGAAAATGAGATTTACGCGCCAGCCGACCTTGACCGCCGCCTTTGTCGCGAAACTATACATGCCTTCGCCGCAGGACGAAACTCCCCCTACGCCGGCGCTCGCCGCTTCCTCCCAACCGTAGCCGTCATGCTTTTTCTTGAAAAACTTCAAACCGTCGCCGTCCCGCAAGCTGTAACGGGAATAAACGACTACCTTATAAAGCCCCGTCTTAAACGGTTTAACCTCTCTGACCTCGCCGGCAAGTACTCCCGTATGATTATTATAAGCTTTTTCTATGACGTCGGGCGTTCCGTCGTCGAGGTACGCTCTGTCGAGATAGCTTTCTCCGCGCGAATACGCAAGGCGCAGGCTTTCAAGCTCGTTTTGAGTCAACGTCGCCCGAATTCCTTTCGAGATATCGTCCAACAGCCGTCTATATACGCTCACCGCCGCGCCCACGTATCCCTCTCGGCGCATGCGCCCTTCTATCTTAAACGATGTTACGCCCGCGTCGATCAGATCCGCGAGGCTGTTTGCAAGGCACAGATCGCGCGCACTCAACAAAAATCCGTTATGCTTTTCACCCGCGATTTCCGCTTCGTACGGCAAACGGCACAGCTGCTTGCACAGCCCGCGATTTCCGCTTGCGCCTTGTTCAACCGCGCTTAAATAGCAATTTCCGCTGAAAGCCACGCACAACGCTCCCTGCACGAAAAACTCTATCTCGAGCGACGTGCCGTCGCGGATCGCGTGGATATCGTCAAGCTTCGTCTCTCTTGCAAGCACCACCCGTTTGAAGCCCAGCCTTTCCGCTTGCCTTGCGCCGTAAAGATTGTGCACGCCGAGTTGAGTGCTCGCATGCAATACGATATTGGGAAACGAATTCTTCATGCATTTTGCCACGCCCAGATCCTGCACGATAAAAGCGTCTGCCTTCGCCTCGACCGCGGCGCGCACGGCATCCAGGACAGACGGCAGCTCTTCGTCTTTCACAAGAGTGTTGACGGTAACGTATACCTTGACTCCGAAAAAATGCGCCCTTTTTATATGGTCGCGCAGACCGGCAATATCAAAATTCTCCGCTTTTTTGCGCGCGTTGAAATCGGGCAAGCCGAGGTAAACCGCGTCCGCTCCGCAGGCTATGGCCATTTCCAATTCGTTTTTTCCGCCGCACGGCGCCAAAAGCTCCAACATGAATACAGTATAACGCCGCAAAAGGAAATTGTAAACGCAAACCGCAGATTTATCGCGCGCGCATGACTTTATACCGTTGTCTAAAAGCCGCGGCTGTGCTAAAATGACTTTATGCTTCACACCTTATGCCCCGTATGCAAAAAATCGCTTATGCGAGAAGACAGGCGCGCCGTCTGCGAGGACGGGCATTCCTTCGATTTTGCCAAAGAGGGATATTTATATCTCCTGCTGCCGTCCGAACGGCATTCAAAAGACCCTGGCGACAACAAGGAAATGGTGCTTGCGCGCAAAAGCTTTCTGGATAAAGACTTCTACGCTCCCCTTGCGGACGCGGTCTGCGAAATTATCCGCCTACATTTCGGCAACAAGCCCGTCACGCTCATAGACGCAGGGACGGGAACGGGATATTATCTTAACAAAATTATCTCATCGAGAACCGAACAGGCAAGCGCCAATAACGATTATAATCCGCAAAAACACAGTTTAAGAGGCGCAAACGACGTGATAAACCTCGGTTTACGCGACGTTTATTTGGCTGTCGACATTTCAAAGCACGCCGTAAGACACGCGGCAAAAAGCAATCCGCTTGCGGAATGCTGCGTGGCAAGCGCGTTCAATCTGCCCTTTCCCGACAGATGCGCCGACGTCGTAACGTGCATGTTTTCGCCATACGCCATGAGCGAATACCGCCGCGTTCTGAAAAAGGACGGTATTCTTATCGTCGCGTCGCCGTGCGAAAATCACCTTATCGAATTGCGGCGCGCCCTCTACGACGACGTGCGCGAGGTGGAGACGGATGTGCCTTCCGACGGGTTTGAGATTGCCGAACGGCAAGAACTGACGTACGGCTTTCACCTATCTTCCCCGCAGGATATCGCAGCTTTGCTTTTCATGACTCCTTACGTTTACCGCGCGCCCAAATACCGCGTCGAAGCGCTGTCGCACGCAAGCGAACTGTCGCTTACGGCGGACTTCAAAATAACGACGCTTCATCCCGAAGGACGGCGGTTGACTTAATTTGATATAAATACTATAATATATTTATATTTCCTAAAATACGAGGGACAAATTATGCAAGAACCATTTGAAGAAACCGTGCAGACTGCGGTCGCGCAAGACGCTTTGGAGCCCGATACCGAAGCGGAGCAAGCCGATCTCGCGGACGCGAATACGGAAGAAACGCAGCTTTCGCAAACGGAAGAAGCGCAAAACGACGGCAAAAAGAGTAAGAAGCCGCTTCCCCCTTTCATAAAAAAGATCGCGGATTATCTCAACGCGCACGAGGACATAAGGCAGATGGTATTCTTTTTGCTCTTCAGCGTGCTGTGCGGCGCGTCGCAGCTCATAGTGACGTACGCTCTGTCGGCAGGTCTGAAGCTGGAGCCTCATCTGGGCGGCACCCGACTGGATTGGTTTGTTTTTCACTATGCCACGCAGGCGGAATTTATCGGCTTTCTCGTCGGCTCCGTTGTTGGGCAGGTGCTCACCTTTGTGCTCAACCGCAAGAAAACCTTCAACGTCCCCGACCACGTCGCGTTGCGCGCAACGCTTTACGCGATCATGGCGGTGCTTATCATAATCATGCAAACCTATCTCGGCGGCGTTGTGACCGACGCCTGCTGGAGAGCCAAGCCCGACGCAAACGGCTTCCTCGACCTGCTGTTTAACCTAACGGGTCAAGCGGTTGCGGGTATAGCGGCAGTCATCGTCAACTTCCTCGGCAACAAATTCCTTGTCATGCGCGATTGGAGCAAAAAGAAAGCAAAAGCGTCATCCGACGACGCGCAGGCAACCTTCACGGACGAGCAAAGCGAGACAGTTTGCGACGGCGCGACCGCCGATGCGGAATGCGAAGCGCAAGCCGCCGATGCGGAATGCGAAGCGCAAGCCGCCGCCGACATACAGGAATAACGCAACATATCTATTGATACGGGCCCGCTGTTGCGGGTCCGCTTTTTTATGCGCGGGCTTCATACCGGTGTTCAAACATCGAGACATAAATTTGAAAACCGCTTCGTATAAATGTATAAAATCGGCTCTGAATATACACAACTGTTTAGATTGCCGATTTTGAAAAATACGCGCCGTTACATTGCCAAAAACAATGAAATACTGCGTACGACAAATTCTCTCAAATTTCAACAAAACTACTATATGTTGTGTTTCGCAAAAATGTTTCACACTTTATTTTGCGTTTTTCCTTGACATATCGTATGCGCTTGATATAATGAGAGAGCAAATTTTCTTAAAGGGGATTCAACTTATGCTCAACGTGAAAAAGAGGGACGGGAACATCGTTCCGTTCAATCTCAACAAAATCAAGGTCGCCATCGAAAAGGCGTTTGCCGCAGTCGGCAAAAACTACAACGACGACATCCTCGACATGCTCGCCTTGCGCGTCACCGCAAACTTCAACGACAAAGTCAAGGACGACGTGGTCACCGTCGAAGACGTGCAGGATTCCGTCGAGGTCGTGCTCATTCAATCAAGCTATGTAGAAGTAGCAAAAGCTTATATTCTATATAGAAAACAACATCAGAAGCTGCGCGACGTCGCGGCGACAACTCTCGACTATAAAAACACCGTCGACAACTATCTCAAGGTCAACGATTGGCGCGTGAAGGAAAATTCCACCGTTTCATATTCCGTCGGCGGACTTATCCTGTCCAACTCCGGCGCGGTGACTGCAAACTATTGGTTGAGCGAGATATACGACGACGAGATAGCCAACGCTCACCGCGAAGCGCAGATCCACCTGCATGACTTGAGCATGCTCACGGGCTATTGCGCGGGCTGGTCGCTCAAGCAACTGATAAAGGAAGGGCTTGGCGGCATCCCCGGCAAGATAACCTCTTCGCCCGCTTCTCACCTTTCCACGCTGTGCAACCAGATGGTCAACTTCCTGGGCATCATGCAAAACGAATGGGCGGGAGCGCAGGCTTTTTCATCCTTCGACACTTACCTTGCGCCTTTTGTCAAGGTCGACAACCTCACCTATAAAGAGGTCAAGCAGTGCATACAGTCCTTTATATACGGGGTCAACACCCCGTCCCGCTGGGGAACGCAAGCGCCGTTTACCAACATCACGCTCGATTGGGTCGTGCCGAACGACCTTGCGGAGCTTCCCGCGATCGTCGGCGGCAAGGAAATGGACTTCAAATATAAAGACTGCGTCGAAGAGATGAGAATGGTCAACAAGGCGTTCATCGAGATCATGATCGAGGGCGACGCCAACGGCAGAGGCTTCCAATACCCCATCCCGACGTATTCCATCACAAAGGACTTCGATTGGTCGGATACGGAAAACAACCGTCTTCTCTTCACGATGACTTCGAAGTACGGCACTCCATATTTCTCCAACTACATCAACAGCGACATGGAGCCAAGCGACGTGCGAAGCATGTGCTGCCGTCTGCGCCTCGATTTGAGAGAGCTGCGCAAGAAATCCGGCGGCTTCTTCGGCAGCGGCGAGTCCACCGGATCCGTCGGCGTTGTCACGATAAACATACCGCGCATAGCGTACGTCGCAACGACGGAGCAGGAGTTCTTTAAGGAGCTCGAGCGTCTGATGAATATCGCAGCGCGCTCGCTCAAGATAAAGCGCAACGTCATCACCAAGCTTCTCGAGGAGGGACTTTATCCCTACACCAAGAGATACCTCGGCAGCTTCAACAATCACTTCTCCACCATAGGTCTCGTGGGCATGAACGAGGCATGCCTCAACGCGCGCTGGGTCGGCAAGGACCTCACGCACAAAGAGGCGCAGGAATTCACGAAAAAGACGCTCAACTTCATGCGCAATAAGCTATCCGACTATCAGGAGCTGTACGGAGACCTGTACAATCTCGAGGCAACGCCCGCGGAATCGACCTCCTACAGACTCGCCAAGCACGACAGAGCAAAATATCCCAACATCATCTGCGCAAAGAGCATGGACAACGTGCCCTATTATACAAACAGCTCGCACCTTCCCGTCGGATACACGGCGGATATATTCTCCGCCCTGGACATACAGGACGACCTGCAAACGCTCTACACGTCGGGCACGGTCTTCCACGCGTTCCTCGGGCAAAAGCTGGACAGCTGGCAGGCGGCGGCAAATCTCGTGAGAAAAATCGCGGAAAACTACAAGCTGCCCTACTACACGCTGTCGCCCACGTACTCGATTTGCGCCGACCACGGATATCTCGAGGGCGAGCAGTACGTCTGCCCGATATGCGGCAGAAAGACGGAGGTTTACAGCCGCATCACGGGATACTACCGTCCCGTCCAAAATTGGAACGACGGCAAAATAGCGGAGTTCAAAGAGCGTAAGGTGTACGACATCGCAACGTCGCAATACCGCGGCAAGCAGATAGAGGAATTTGCCTGCGCGCAAGAGCCCGCGAAGACCGAATGTCAGACGGAAGTCACGGCAAACGATATACTGATATTTACGACAAAGACCTGCCCCAACTGCAAGATGGCAAAGGCAATGCTTGAAAAAGCGGGCATCGTCTACACCGTGATCGACGCGGAGGAAAACAGGAATCAGACGATAAAATTCGGCGTAAAGAAAGCGCCCACTCTGCTTGTGCCAAACGGAAACGGCTACGACGTATACGACAACGCGAGCAAAATAAAGGGCTATATCGAAAGCCGCAAATAACGCCGTAATCGCACGATCCGCAGTTTATCTGCACGATATTTCCGTCAAAAGTACGCTTTTGACGGAAATAATAATAAATACTATGGATAAATTCGACATTATAATAATAGGCGCCGGTCCCGCCGGCATGACAGCCGCGCTCAACTGCTTGCGCGCGGGCAAAACGGTTTTGGTGCTCGAAAGCGAGAGCTTCGGAGGTCAGATCTCCTTTTCGCCGAGAGTGGAAAACTTTCCCTCTTACAGGCAGACAAGCGGCGCGGAGCTCATGGACAAGCTGTATGAGCAGATATCGGAATGGGGAGCGCGGATCGAGCTCGAGTCCGCTTTGAAAACAGAAAAAACGGAGGACGGCTTTGTGGTGACGACGGACTATAACACCTATCTATGCACGTCCGTCATTTTAGCGACAGGCGTGAAGCCGAGGCATATAGGCGTCGAAAGAGAAGAAGAGCTTATAGGCAGCGGCGTGAGCTATTGCGCGCTGTGCGACGGCGCATTCTACTCCGGCGAAGACGTCGCGGTGATAGGCGATGCGAACACCGCCGTACAGTACGCTTTGCTGTTGAGCGGATATTGCAAGCACGTGCACGTTTGCGCTCTGTTTGACAAGCTTTTTGCGGACAAAGCCATCACCGACGTATTGCTGAAAAGAGAAAACGTCACCGTGACATACAATATATCTCTCAAGGAGTTTGTCGGCAAGGACGAGCTGCGCGGTCTGAAATTTGAAAACACCAAAACCAAATCGCCGTTTGAGATAGACTGCAAATGCGCGTTTATATGCATAGGGCAAATCCCCAACAATAAGGCCTTTGAAAGCCTTGTCGAGCTCGATAAAAACGGCTATATAGTCGCCGACGAAAACTGCACGACCTCGTGCAAGGGCGTATTCGTCGCAGGCGACTGCCGCACGAAGCATATACGGCAGCTGGTCACGGCGGCAAGCGACGGCGCGATTGCCGCGTTCAACGCCTGCAAATATGTCGACGAGGCCAACGCATGAAAGCGTTAAATAATAAGACCGACATAAAGTCGGTCTTGTTTTTTTCTATACTCAATTTGATTTATAGTGGACGGTGAAATCGTCCGTTTTATCGTCGTATATTGCGAGAAGAATGTTGTCAAGCGCGTCCTTATCCTTTATCTGCAATCTATCGAACAACCACGCCTCTGTCTTGCCCGCTTCCGAAAGTCCGGATCTCGAGATCACACCGTCGACGACAACCACGTTTGTCAACGAGGCCTGCTCTATCGCCTGCCTGTCGACGTCCTCGATCACGACGGGCTTTTGATTGCCTTTGGGCAAAACGGACAGCTTTCCGCTCGGCTCGAATATGGCGTACGCCACGTCGTTTATATCGAAATAATTCTTCTCGCGCAGCATGGACAGCAAATCGTTGACGTCGATATTGCACTTTTTAAGCTGCGAATAATCGATCTTGCCCTCGTAAATAAGCGTCGCCGGCTTGCCCTTGAGTATGCGTTTAAGAACAGTGCTTTTCCTGCCGACTACCGCCACAAGCAATGCCAGGACAAAGAAAATAGTCATTGCGATGAGATAATAATAAAACGGAGTTTCTGCGTCGGTGGACATCTCCGCGGCAATGGATCCGAGCGAAATGCCCACGGCATAATCGATAAACTCAAGCTGCGCTATCTGTTTTTTTCCGAGGATTTTAGAGATGATAAAAAGGTATGCAAACGACACGACTGCGTTTATAAGCACCCAAAATATAGGCTTTATTCCAAACGGCATAAATTTCTCCTGTATCCGATAATTTCGGATTTACGGATAAATTCTTGTCATAAACGTATATATGTATACGCGATATTCGCAAACGTCCGCATATCGATTTGTGTCGTATTTTGTCGAATAATAAAATATTTTGCGTGCCTGCCCTCCGCCGTGCTTCACTGACTCTTCAGTTTTCCGCCCAGCCGAGCTTAAAGGCGGAGTTGTATACGTCGTTCAATATAGCGAACAGATAAGGCATGGTATTTTTCAGCACCTTGAGCAAGTATGTATTTTTCTTTCCCTTCAGCTCGCAAAAATCCGCCCAGATCTCCTGATACTGCAACGACGTGTAGTCAATGTCCGCGCTTCCGCGCCAATACTCGGGATAGTGTCCGCCGGCATATTGCACTCCGCGCAAATCGCCAAGCATCAGGCCATCGAAAATATCGGACAGCGCGCTCAAGTCATCCTTATCGCAACCGTTGTCGCAAAGCGAATTAAACCACTTCGCATTGGCAAGATAAGGCGTGCTCTGCAGCGTATTTCCATTCATCTCCACACCGATGACATCGGCGTACTGCTTCATATCCATGATATTTTTACCGTTGTTGTGCATATACTCCACCGCCGCCGACGCGCTTATTATTTGCTTGCCCTCCGGCGTGATATAGTTGACGGAGCACATATCTATTGCGTGTCCCGTCTCATGAAATACAGTGTTGGTGGTCGCCGCGCTGCTGAAAAACACTTTGCGCGACGTGAGCGAATAAAAAGAAGTGTTTCGCGACGTAGACGTATAAACAGTGCTTCTGAACTTATCGATCCAAGCTTCCTTCTCGTTTTTGGAAAGCTTGCCTATCGCCATCAGTACGCCGTCCGTTATCTCGTCTCCGAGCGTCTTGAGCCTGCATCTTATCACGCGCTTCCAACGCGATTCCTCGCCGGTCTCGCCGATCGAAGCGTAAAACTGATGCCATTCCTCGTCGTTCGCTATCCTGAAAACCCTGTTTTTTTGAAACAATTCATCGTCTTTACGCCGATTTGATAAATCGACGTGCTTGTCTTTGTCTTTCATGCTTTCTCCTCATTGGTGCAAAGCCCGCATACGGTTTTAAATTAATTCAGTTGTGAATTCCGCAAGGGTGAATGATCGGTATATCAAAAATGCGCAAAATAAAAAACCGTTTTGAGGTGATTACGTGAGTGCATAGGATCAATACTTTATCAATTATTTTTGCCTCTATTATATAAACAAAACGAAACGCCCGTTTGTCCCTGATTTTTGGCAAATTTTGGAAAATAATTTTAAAAGCACAAGGTTTCTCTTGTGCTTTCTGTCTTTTGTCGCTTTTGCATTGCCAAATTACTCGGTGTAAAGGGTGTTGAGAATGTCCTCTATTTCCATACCAATCCTTCCCGTGACGTTCAGGAAATAGTCATAATTTCCATCCGTAAAATATATCTGATATTTCATATTATTGCTTGCTTCGTCCAAAATCATAGCATATCCTACGGTATATTCACCCCAACTAACTTTCCTAGGAAATTCATAATACTGTTTAAAATCGTTAAGAATATACTTTTTATTTATTATAAAATTAGAAACTTTACTTATATTCCCATCACTTCCATCGGCTATAATATAAGCTCCTATTATTGCATTATCTTTCTTTGATAATAATACGGACGATGCACTAACGTCACCAACATTTGCATAAATAGCATTTAAATTATAATTATCTTTCAGAACATTTATTGACTCAACTATTGTTGCCCTAATATCTTCAATGTTCGAGTAAATTATTTCTGACTTATCAACATCGTCTTGTTTGATAAGAGTTGTTGGCAAAACCACAGCTAAAACAAGGATGATAGAACACAAGACACCAACCAAAGCATACTTCGGTTTGAAGCTTTTGCGCCTTTGGGGTACCTGTCGTTGACTTTGAAGTTGGCGCAACTTTTTGAAATCCGTCTCCTTTCCCCTGGATGTGGAAGCGACGTATTTTTGCATTATCTCTTCAAATTCTTTATCGTCCATACGCGATATCCTTTATTTAACTTATATATGCTGCCTCCGCATCATTTAATGTACCATAATCATTTAATAAATAAACACCTTTTACTGAAGAAAGACCAGTGGATATTTTTAAGTATCTTAAAGTTCTAACATTAACACCATTAGAATCATAATACTTTACTTCTTCATAACCATAAGCTATTGCGATATGATTTGCATCGCGTAAACTTGTATATACAGATATTTGATTACCTTCTTCATATATATTTGTAATTCCAAAATTACTCATAAATAATGAAATCGGGTTATGCGATTTTAATTGTTCAATAACTCTATTTGTATCTAATTTGGAATTTGACATCAATGACGTAAAAAAAATTTTATGTCCTTTTCCGGTAACATACGCCTCCAACCCGTTTTTATATTGAGATTGAGTCGTACCAGCACCCGCGCTATTTGTATTCATTTTTATATACAAATCGTTAATAACTGCTTGTTTCTTAACTAAATCCGTAGCCATACTGTTAAATTCAAATCCATTTCCATTATCAGTACCAACCTTACAATTAGGAATTAGATCGCTATAATCCTTTGTGAAATATCCTATTAAATTAGCTCCTGCAATATTTGCACAGCAATTATCTAAACTACCATTAAAATTGTCATAGTCAGGAAATGAAGTATAAGCTAAATAAGTTTCCTTTGTTTTTGTCGAATAACTAAATGTTTCGGACTTCGAAGTACCACTATCTATCTGATCATCATAGAACAAATCTCCGCCGCCGTAAAAAATCTCGTCGGTAGAGCTTGCGGAAGCCACGTCTACTCCATCAAAACCTTTGACAATAAGCAACGCCGCAAACGCTGTCGTCAAAATCAAGACCAAGACCAGCGCGCATTTGCCTAAATTTTTGATGAATTGTCTGCTCATTCTGTCCTCCGTATCACATAAACTATAACAAATCAGTTTGCGAGTTTGTCCCATATGTGAAGTTATTGTTATTTCAACTTATATATAATAAACTAAATAATGCCTTGCAATCAACTTCTAATCGCTCTTATCCAAATAATATTCCAAAGATTTTCTCAATTTATCGACGGCAGTCAATTTGAGTCGCCCCGCGCTGGACTTGGACATATTCATCTCCTCGCCCATGCCGCGTACGGTTTTAGATTCGAAAAACGTCAACTGTACCGCCAGCTTTTCCGTATCCGTCAACTCATCCATTGCGGCGTCAACCATCGTGCGCAAGCTCAAGTCGTCGATAAACGCTTCATCTTCGCCAATGACAAGCTCTTTGTGATAATCCACAAACCTGACTTCGATTTGCCTGTCGTGGTGCAGCTTGCAATATCTGTTCAAAGCCATGCGCGTCATAGTTTTGCACAGATACATATACCCGTTCTGCACAAACACAAAGTTGTCGGCTATCTTGTAGATATCAGCCCAAAAATCTTGCACTAAATCATCGGAGTCAAAGGAATTTTGCAAATACTTCATTGCAATGAATCTTATTGTCGGGCTTATCACTTCGTACAATAAGTCAATGAATTTGTCGTCCCTATTCTTAATCCCCGATAAGCAGTGATTGATAACAGATTTTGCTTGTTCATCCATTTGTACTTTGTTTAACTCGCGTGATTACAGCTATAGTTTAGCATGTTTTTTTAAATAATCAACCATTTTTCACTAATTTTTTTGATTTAATTTTTTCACTTTTTAATTTTGGATTATTATTGTATATACTATACTGTTTGTTGCAATTGCATTAAAAGCATATTTTATTTTTTCGGTAATGTTCGTCGGTTCGTAGTTAATCGTTTGTTGTTGAACGGATAAATAATTCATATAATTGACCTCGTGCCTATTTGGTGCTATAAGAATAGCATTTTACTTTAAGTGAATTTTGTTAATAAATGTAGAAAATAGTCTTTTTTTGTTATAAACCCATTTGAAC
>CANDBZ010000008.1 GCA_947383095.1 uncultured Clostridia bacterium
ACGGACACTCTTTCCCTACACGACGCTCTTCCGATCTATAGTTTTTTTGACCTCGAGAAGCGTCAGCGCTGTGATCAGACCGTCGCCCGTGCCCGCGCGGTCGAGCATGAGGATGTGTCCGCTTTTTTCACCGCCCAGCAGACTGTCGGATTGCCGTAAAGTATCCAGCACGTATTTGTCGCCAACGTTTGCCCGGACCAGAGCGGTGTTTTGAAACGCAAGCTCTCTTTGAAGCCTCGAATTGGTGAGGGTCGTGCCCACGACGAATTTTCTGCGCAGCTTGCCCTGTATGCGATATAGCGTGCTCAACGCAAGCAGGATCGCGTCGCCGTCGTAGCGTTTGCCGTTGACCACGGCAAGCACGCGGTCTCCGTCTCCGTCGAAGGCAAATCCGATCTCGTCCTTTTTTACGAGCGGGATGAACGTATCCAGATGAGTGGAGCCGCAATCCACGTTTACTTTTTCTCCGTCGCGCACGTCGTTTACAGCGCGCACCTCCGCGCCTCTGTCGGCAAATACGTCGGCGGCAAGTCCCGCATAGCAGCCGTACGCGCAGTCGAGGCAAACCTTCATGCCCTCGAATTTGGGGAACATATCGCGAATATGCTTCGCATACAGAAACTGCGCTCCGTCTACAATACGTATGCGGTGGTTTTGTTTGCTCAATTTTATAGACAGCGCGCTGTTCATCTCGTCGTCCGTGAGACAGTCCGCGGCGATGCTTTCCGCTTTATACCGCGGTTCGTCGCCGCATGCTATCTCATGCAGTCTTTTGTCCAGCGCAAGCTCGTCGTCCAGCGCAAGCTTTCTGCCGCATTTCCCGAAGATCTTAAGTCCGTTGAAGGACGGAGCGTTGTGGGAGGCCGTTATCATCACGGCAAAGTCCGCGTTTTCCTGTTCTGCGGTATATGCGAGCGCGGGAGTCGGTAATACCCCCGTCAGCCAGATCTGCGCGCACCCCTCGAGCAACCCCGCGCAAAGCTGCTTTTCTATGTCAAGCGAATGTGTGCGAACGTCGCGCGCAATAAGGATCTTCCCGCCCCTTTCAGACAGGACCTTTCCCAACAAATAGGGAATTTTGCTTTCCAGCAACGCGCGCGCCTGATTTCTTATGCCGTCTGTTCCGAAATAATACATACGTCACATTATATGTGTTTATTTTGGGGCGTGCGTTGAAATATTTGTCTGTGTTTGAGAGTTTTTGTCAAAAAAATCCCCTCGCAAGCGCGAGGGGAAGCATACGCCGATATAAGCTATAAAAGACTTTTTGCCGCCGTATCCGCGGCTATCGCGCCGTCCGCGCACGCGGTCACTATCTGTCGCAGGGATTTACTCCTTATGTCGCCCGCGGCAAATATGCCATCCTTTGAAGTGCGCATGCATTCGTCTGTGACGATATAACCGCCTGCGTCGAGCTCTATGCCGTCGAATATGTCGGAGTTGGGCGTTTGACCTATCGCTACGAACACTCCGTCGACCGAAAGCGATGTTGATGTACCGTTTTTGACGTCTTTAAGTATGATTTCTGTCAATTTATCATCGCCGCGCAACTCTGTGACTACGGAGTTCCAAATAGGCGTAACGGCGCTTTGCGACAGTTTTTCCGCAAGGTATTTTTCTGCGCGCAGCTCGTCTCTGCGGTGAATAAGATAGACCTTCGAGGCAAGCTTTTCAAGATACAGCGCGTCCTCTACCGCGGTGTTTCCGCCGCCGACGACGGCAACGGTTTTCCCCTTGAAAAACGCTCCGTCGCAGGTTGCGCAATAAGATATGCCTTTGCCGACGTAGCCCTCTTCGTCCTCTGCGCCCAGCTTTTTGGGCGACGCGCCCGCGGTGATTATCACCGCTTTGCACGTCAATTCGCCGCCGCTTGAAAGCTTAAGCGTTTTAGGTGAGCCGTCGATAATGGCGGTTGCCGCGTCGAATACGAACTCCGCGCCCACCGCCGCGCATTGCTCCATCATCGCATAGCACAGAGAAAACCCGTCCGTCTGCTTGATACCGGGGTAGTTTTCCACGTTTGAGGTAGTCGTGGCGAGGCCGCCCACCGCCGCCTTTTCCACTATTGCGCACTTAAGACCCGCTCGCGCGGCATAAATGCCGGCGGTCAAACCCGCGGGACCCGCGCCGATGATCGCGATATCGTAAAAATTTTTTGTCGTCATATTTTTATTATATACGTTTTGTAATTAAAAACAAGTGCGAATGTAAATATTGCTTTACAAAATATATATTTATAACTATAATAATAAAACATAAAAAGTGTCATTGGAGTTTATATGAAAAACATCGATATTTCGGCGATTTTGAAAGACGGCAAAGCCTACGAGGGCAGATCCGTCGACGTTGCCGGTTGGGTGCGCACCGCGCGCGACAGCAAGACCATGGCGTTTTTGGCGCTCAACGACGGCACGACTCTCAAGCATTTGCAGATAGTGATCGACAAATCGAAGTTTGTTGACGACCGGCTTGCGCTCGTCATGAAAAACGGCGCGGCCGTGGCTGTTGCGGGCACCGTCGTCAAAGCGGTCAAAGAGGGCGAATTTGAAATAAACGCGGAGAGCATAAAGCTTTTGGGCGATTGCCCCGCCGATTATCCCCTTCAAAAGAAATATCATTCTATGGAGTTTTTGCGCACCATGCCGCAGCTGCGCGTGCGTACGAACACCTTCAACGCCATGCTGCGCGTGCGCTCCAAATTGAGCTTTGCATTGCACAGATTTTTCCAAAGCAACGGCTTTTGCTATATTCATACACCTATCATAACGGGCAGCGACTGCGAGGGCGCGGGCGAGATTTTCCGCGTGACTACAAACGGATATGCCGACGCAAAGACGGCGAAGGATGAGGCGGAGTATATCGCGAGCGATTTTTTCAAGCGCAAGGCGGGGCTTACGGTCAGCGGACAGCTCGAGGGCGAGGTCGCCGCGATGGCGATGGGCAAGATATATACTTTCGGCCCTACGTTCAGGGCGGAAAACAGCAACACTCCCCGTCATGCGGCGGAGTTTTGGCAGATCGAGCCGGAGGTCGCGTTTGCAAAGCTTCCCGATATCATAGAGATCGCGACCGCGATGATAAAGTATATCATAAAAGCCGTTCTCGACGAATGTCCGGAGGAGCTTGCTTTCTTTGAGAAGGCTTTCGAGCCGGGCTTGCGCGAAAAGCTTCAAAAGGTCGTGGACAGCGATTTTGTCGTGCTCGATTACGGCGAGGCTATAAAGATACTTGAAAAGAGCGGAGAAAAATTTCAATATCCCGTCGCATGGGGGCTCGATCTGCAATCCGAGCATGAGAGATACATCACGGAAAAGGTCTTCAACAAACCCGTTTTCGTCACGAATTATCCGAAGAAGATCAAATCGTTCTATATGAAACAAAACGACGACGGTCTTACCGTTGCCGCAACCGATCTGCTTGTGCCGGGAGTGGGAGAAATTATCGGCTGCAGCGAGCGCGAGGCGGATTTCGACAAGCTCAAGGCCGCTATGATGGAAAGAGGCATGAACCTTGACGACTATACCGGTTATCTCGATTTGCGCAAATACGGCAGCGTGCCGCACAGCGGCTTCGGACTCGGGCTCGAGCGCATGATGATGTATGTGACGGGCATATGCAACATACGCGACGTGCAGCTTTACGCGCGCACCGCGGGCGATTTGATGTGACATTTACCGGAGGCTACTGTGTACGACATGCTTATCCCCGACGGATATAAGCCGCGAATGAGTATACGCGAGACGGAAAAGGCGATAAAGTTTGTCAAAGACGCTTTTCAGCGCAATTTTGTCAAAAATTTCGGCTTTGAAAGAGTTTCCGCGCCTCTGTTCGTAAAGAGCGGCACGGGCGTAAACGACGACCTCAACGGCGTCGAGAAGCCTGTTTCGTTCGTCATATCGGGTCAGGACGGCGTAGAGGCGGAAATAGTGCATTCGCTTGCCAAATGGAAGAGGATCGCGCTTAAGCGATACGGCTTCAGAAGCGGAGAGGGCATATACACGGATATGAACGCGATACGTTGCGACGACAAGTGCGACGCGCAGCACAGCATTTACGTCGATCAATGGGATTGGGAAATGGTGATAAGCCGCGAGCAGCGCAATCACGATTTTCTCAAGATGGTGGTTTTGCGCATAGTGGGCGCGATAGTCGATACTCTTGAGCAGACGAAAAAGCAGTTCCCCTCGATAGACCTTGTTTTGAAAAGAGACGTAAAATTTATTTCGTCGCAGACCGCGCTCGACAGATATCCGGATTTGCAGCCTCACGAGAGGGAGCGGGCGCTTGCAAAGGAATACGGCGCCGTGTTTTTGAGCAATATCGGAGGGGCGCTGTCCGACGGCAAGCCTCACGACGGCAGAGCGCCCGATTATGACGATTGGGGGCTCAACGGCGACATCATCTTTTATGACGGGACTATAGACGACAGCATTGAGATCTCGTCTATGGGGGTCAGGGTGGACGGCGAAAGCCTTAAACGTCAGCTTGAGATCGCGCATGCGACGGACAGGCTGTCGCACGAATATCACAGACATATTATTGCGGGAGAGCTGCCGCTCACGATAGGCGGCGGCATAGGGCAGTCGAGGCTGTGCATGCTACTCTTGCAAAAGGCGCATATCGGAGAGGTGCAGGCGAGCCTGTGGCCTGACGAGATGAGAGAATATTGCGAGAAACGCGGCGTAAATCTGCTGTGATCCCGCTTAAAAGCAAATCAACGCTAAACGGATGGTTTTTATATGGAAATGAGGACACATAATTGCGGCGAATTGCGCGAGGGCGACGTCGGCAAAAAGGTGAAGCTTTGCGGCTGGTTGAGCAGTATACGCGATTTGGGCGCGGTCGTTTTCTTCGTCATGCGCGATTTTTACGGCTATACGCAGGTCGTGGTAGCGGACGAGGATAAAAAAACGCAGCTTCGCGCTATCCCGAGAGAGAGCACGGTATCCGTGACGGGCGAGGTGGTTTTGCGCAGCGCGCCTAATCCCGATATGCCCACGGGCATGATCGAGATAGCTCCCGAAAGCATAGAGATACTCGGCAAATGCTATGAGCTGCTTCCCTTCGAGGTGGCGACCTCCACCCAATCGCGGGAGGACGTCAGGCTTAAATACCGTTTTCTCGATTTGCGCAATCCCGAAGTAAAGGACAAGATCGTTTTCCGCTCCAAGGTGGTGAGCTGGCTGCGCAACAAGATGACTGAATTGGGCTTTTTGGAGATAACCACGCCCATTCTCACATCAAGCTCGCCGGAGGGCGCGCGCGATTATATCGTGCCGTCCAGACTCTACCCGGGACGTTTTTACGCTTTGCCGCAAGCTCCGCAGCAGTATAAGCAGCTGCTTATGGCGTCGGGCTTCGATAAATATTTCCAGATAGCGCCCTGCTTCCGCGACGAGGACGCGCGAGCGGACAGAAGCCCGGGCGAATTTTATCAGCTCGATACGGAGATGTGCTTTGCGACGCAAGAGGACGTTTTCGCTGTTATGGAGCAGGTGTTAAGCGGCGTTTTCAAGGAGTTTGCTCCCAAAGGCTATAAGGTCGACGAGGGTCCCTTCCGCCGCATAGCCTACCGCGACGCGATGCGCGATTACGGCACCGATAAGCCCGATTTGCGCAATCCGCTTCTCGTGAAGGACGTCACGGATATTCTTGTCGGCAAGGCTCCTTTCTTTGACGAGAAGAAACAAATCAAGGCTATCGCCGTCAACGGCTTTAAGGAGACGAGAAAGTGGATAGACGCGCTCGTTGAAAGAGCGAAGCAAAACGGCGCTTCCAATATGTATTGGTTCAAATTGGATGAAAACGACGCGGTTGCGGGCGGTATTTCCAAGTTTGTGGCGGACGTGAAGGATGAGCTTAAGCAAAGGCTCGGGCTTACGGCGGGCGCTTTCGTCGCCATACTTGCGGAGGACAAGGGCGTTGAAAAGCAGGCGGGCTTTGTGCGTACGGAGCTAGGTATCGGGCTTGACCTCATAGAAAAGAACGCATTCCGCTTCTGCTGGATCGTCGACTTTCCGATGTACGAATACGACGACGAAGGCAATTTGGGCTTCTGTCACAATCCATTCTCCATGCCGCAGGGCGGGCTTGACGCGCTCAACGGCAAAGATCCTCTCGACGTTCTGGCATATCAGTACGACAGCGTGGTCAACGGCGTGGAGTTGAGCTCCGGCGCGGTGCGCAATCACGAGCCGGCTATCATGGAGCGCGCTTTCGAGATCGTGGGCTACGGCAAGGACGTGATAGAGGAAAAATTTTCCGCGTTATACAACGCGTTCAAATTCGGCGCGCCGCCGCACGCGGGTATAGCGCCCGGCGTGGATAGAATAGTTATGTTGCTTTGCGGCGAGCAGAGCATAAGAGAGATCATCACGTTCCCGATGGACAGAAACGCCCGCGACGTGCTTATGGGCGCGCCGTCCGCGGTAACGCAAAAACAGCTCGAAGACGTGCATATAAAAATAGAAATGCCCCGAGAGGATAAAAAAGATAAAGAATAATATTGCCTGAATTGTCTCGTTGGGTTATAATAAACTGTCCGCTTTACGCGGATAAACGCAAATATAATGACGGCGGCAAAGAAAGTCCGCCCGAAAAATACATATCAGCACAATAACGCAGAGCGCTTTGCGCTCGGGAGAAACTGTATGAAAAAGAAACTTATCGGCATCGTGTCATTGCTTGCGCTCGTTGTGATCTGCGCAACGTGTCTTGTCGCGTGCAACACGTACAAGTGGAAATCAATCGGCGGCGGAGATCCTACGGCGGAGGTCGAATCCAACGGAGGATACGCTGTCAAGCAGGGCGACTATGTGTATTATCTAAACGGCTACGAGGGAACGGACGCTGCGAACGAATGGGGCAAGCCCGTCAAGCAGACGATCGTGCGTTCCGAAATCAAAGACGGCGTTATAGATCTTAAGACGACTAAAATCGTTGTCCCCAAGAGCATATACAATTCATCCTCCAACGGCGGTTTTTCCATCTTCGGCGAGTGGATCTATTATGCCACGCCCAACTATGACCGCGATAAAAACGGCAACGCGTCCACTACGGATACGGATTTCATGCGTACGAAGATAGACGCCTCCGTCACGCAGTTGATCGGAAGGATAAACGTGCGCAACGCGGAGTATTTGTTCACTCCCAGCAGGATACTTTATTATAAGTCCAATACTATCAGCTATATAGATTTCAGCAAAATGAAGACCAACGCCGATATCAAAAACGGAAAGGGCGCGACCGAGGGAGTGTTGGCGGAAAACGTTTCTTCCGTTGTGTGGAAAAACGGCTGCGACGAAATTTTTTATACGCAGACGGTCACGGGTGAAAACAGCTACAAGAATTATAACGAGCTTTGCAGCATAAAGGTCGACGGCAGCGGCAAGCGTACGATTGCGACGGAAAATACCTATCTTGCGGAGGGCGAAGAGCCGTCCAAAAATCCGCAAAAGGTGTTTAAGTTCACGTTGCGCGATTTGTATGTCGAAAGCGACGGCAGCGCAACCGTTTATTATACGAAGACTTATACGAAGGACGGCAACAACGAGATGGTCGGTCTGTTCTGCGCAAAAGGCGCGGATTTCAAGGCAAGCGAGAAGAAGCTCAACACCGTCGGCTCCGCAACCGTTTTCACTTTGGGCTATGAGGACGGCGCTCTCGCGCAGATAGACAGCAAGTATTATTGGTGCAACGGCGACGAGACCGACAACCTTGTGCAGGTGACGGAGAAGTCCGAGCAGGTCATCTGGAAGGTAGATGCGGAAAAGGGTATCGCATACTATACCGATTCGGGCGCATCTTTAGTCAAGATATCTTATAAAGAGGCGGGCACCGCGGAAACGGTTTTTGCCGAGAAGATAAAAGTCGATTGGCTCAAATTGGATTTCATCGGCAACGATCTATATTTCTTTGCGGCGGACGACTCCAACTTTATGCACGTTGTGGATATAACGAAGTTCGATAAGGATGAAAAGGACGCAAAGACCACGTATATCGGCTTCGAGCGCGAAGAAGACGAGGATGAAGAAGATAAATAATGCGTGAAGGATAAAGGGGCGGTTTTTGCCGCCCTTTATTATTTTGGGAGAAAATATGTCCGTTGCTCAAACCATTTTTATAACCGGCGGCAGCCGCGGTATCGGCGAGGCGGTCGTGAGGCTTGCCGCAGGCCGTTATAACGTTGCGTTTACCTACAATACAAGCGAGGATAAGGCGAAAAGCTTGCAGGAGGAGCTGCGCGCCCAGGGCGTGCTCGCCCTGCAGTGCGACGTGCGCGACGAAAAGTCGGTTTCGACCGCATTAGAAGCCGCAAAAGCACGCTTTGGCAAGATAGATATCCTGATAAACAACGCAGGTATCTCTTGCGACGCTCTGCTTATAGACACCGACGCAAAGCTGTGGAGAGACTGCTTTGCCGTGAACGTCGACGGGGTATTCAACATGACCAAAGCCGTACTTCCCGACATGCTGTCGAGAAAAAGCGGCAGCATCGTCAACGTCGCGTCGATATGGGGCGAGGTCGGCTCCGCGGGCGAGGTCGCATATTCCGCTTCCAAGGCGGCGGTGATAGGCTTCACAAAGGCGCTTGCAAAGGAGGTCGCGCTCTCCGGAGTGCGCGTAAACGCCGTCGCGCCCGGCGCGGTCGATACCGATATGCTCAAGTGTTATACCCGGGAGGATCTTGCCGCGCTTTGCAAAGAGGGCATTCCCCTCGGCAGATTGGGCGCTCCGGACGAAATAGCGCAGGCTATAATGTTTGCCGCACAAAACGCCTATACGACGGGCGCGGTGCTGTGCGTGGACGGGCTTCTCGGAAGATAAAGAGAATATAAAGATCACATTAATTTTGCAATCAATTTCTTTTGTATATTGACATAGAAATTTTTGTATAATATAATTATAAATACAATATTGCCTATCAAAATTTTGCTTTTTGGCGGGCGGTAAAAGAAATTTGCAACAAGGAGATTATTATGAAAAAATCTTGGCTCAAATCCCTGCTTATCATAGTGATGGCGGTGCTGTTGGTAGTCGGATTGGTCGCCTGCAACGACGGCGGCAAAGGCGGCGGTAAAGACGACGGCAAGCCCACGGACATGAAGGTATCGGATTATTTCACAAAAATGTGGGACCTCACTTCCAAGATAGGCGACACGAAGATCGAAGCTACGGGCGATATCGCGGCGGAAGTCGATTTGTCGGTCGCTATTGAAACAAAGCAAGCCCGCGTCGGCGCTTTGGTTCAGCAGTTGGATCTCGGTTTCAACATCCAAGCCGTTTTGGGCAGGACTGCGGCAACCGCAAGCAACACTGCGATCAAGGTCAAAATCTATGACCCCACGGACGCGGCGCATACGGAAATCGCAACGCTTTATCTGTTTGCAAACGACATCGACAATCTGTATATCGATTTCGGCGGCCTCAATATCAAGGTGCCTCACGAGCTTGTCGAGCTCGTTTGGAAGGATATCATGGGCAGCGAGGACGAATTGTCCTCCGTCATTCCCGCTTTGCTTAACAAGGCTCTGTTCGGCGATGACAGCATCAACAAGGTTATCAACGGCTTTGTGGGCAAATTCGGTCCGGATTGGAACCTCAATACCCTTATCAACGGCGTGCTCGATATGACGGGCTTCGATCTTAAGGGCTTCCTTAACAGCGAAGACGGCAAATTCATCAGCGATCTGTTGGGCTCGATTTTTAATCTGACAACCGACAAATTGTTCGACGCAAACGACAACGTCAACCTCATCGACGTTCTCAAATCCGATATTATAGGCAAGGCGTTTACGGCGCAAAAGACCGTGAACGGCGACGTCACGCAATATAAAGCGTCTCTTGGCGTCAATCTTGTGAATACCGTCAGCAGCATGGTGGGCGGCATTCTCGGCAATGCTTCCAACCCCGGCGCGATCAATCTGCTCTTCAACGAAAAGGGCGGCGAGATCGACGGCTTCGCTATCAACGCGGTGCTTGCGGGTCTGACGACAACGGGCGTGGCTTACAACGGAAGAGAGGTCGAGGTCATCCCCGAGGTCACTCTCAAGATAAACGAGTTGAAGCTTGAAAACGCAAACCAAAACAACAAGGTGCAAACAAAGAAAGCCCTTGCGGATTATAAGACCAATATCGCTGTCAACGAAAAATTGGCGGTGGAAGTCGGCGGCATCAATATAAAGACTAACGACCTGGTGGGCGCGCTGTCCTCCGACGTCAAGGATATGCTCGGTATCGAAGCCGACGCAACCTTTAAAGACTTCAAACTCGAAGGCAAGGTCGAAGTGCAGATCTTGGGTCAACTCGACATTGTCAACGTCGAAAACAATCAAACCAAATTGAACGTGACGGTCAAGCTCAACGACGAGGTGCTTGCGACGGCTAGCCTTGTCAACAACCGCATTGCGGCGCAGCTTACTACCGCAGTAGACGTGATGGGCGACACGCTCAAGGGCGTCGTGTATTCCAAGGAAGTCAACGTTGCTCAAATCGTGCGCGATTTTGTCACCGAGCTTGTGGAAGGCTGGGGCTGGACCGCCGATAAATTCAATAGCTGGATCTTGGGTCAACCGCAACAGCCGGGTCCCGTAAATCCCACGGATCCCACTCCCGGTCAACCTACGACTCCCGAAGAGCCTGAAGAACCGGTAGAACCCGAAGAGCCCGTAACTCCCGAAAAGGATAAGATGGACAGATTGATCGGCAACTTCGTCGGCTTTGTTCAGGTCGGTCTGCGCCTTGCTTCCACGACCGACGGCAACGCTCAAGCGAACAATATCACGTTCAAGACCAATGACGTGCTCGCTACCGTAGTCGCTTTCGCAAACAAATATACTGCTTACAATGCGGAGACCAAGCTTAAAGAGACCAACACCTGGTCTGTCGAAGAGCGCGAAGCGATCATTCTCGCAAGCCTCACGAAGAATATCGACGACACCTTGACCTTTGGCGAATGCGTTGACTATCTTGTCGCAACGGTTATGTCCGGTGATTTCACCAACCTCGATATGACGTATGTCTGGTCTGCATTGAACGGTCTTGCGGAGTTTGTCGAGATAAAGGGCGTTGAGACGAAGGAAATCGCTTTGTTCAAGACGGAATATAACGAGGATGAGGGCAAATGGTCCGTTGTCATCGACCCGACCACCAAGAGACCGGTCAAGGAAGAGGCAAGAGAACTCACTGCTTTCGAGGCGATCGTATACGCAGGCTTGCACAGCGCGATCGAAATTAAGGGCGACGCAAAGAACGGCTTCCATTTGTCTGCGTCCGCGACGGTCGGGCAAGCGACTCTCACCATCACGGAGAGCCTCGAGGTCGTCGAGACAAGCGATAGCACGTTTGTAGACGTGTATGCAGCCTACAGCAAGTTGACCGATGCGGAAAAGGCCGAATGGATGGTTTTGCCCCTCCAACAGGCATAACGCTTTGATAGCTGTTTACTATTGAAGTTTATCCCCGCGCATTTGCGCGGGGATATTTTTATGCGTCGGTGATTTTTGTTGCGGAAGTGACAAAGTTTGTTTATAATAAAGCTATGGATATTTTCGATATCGAAAACAGCGTAATTCCCGCGGAGGATTTGCACGACGGTGTGGATTTCATCGGCGAGTTTTCTGCGGAATTGCAACAGTACGGCAACCGTATCACAGGCACCTCCCGCGAGACGGCGTGCGCCCGTGTTATATGTCGCAGACTTGCGGATGAAACGGGCGCAAAGACGCGATTGGAGGCTTACAAGGCGTATCCGTTTTTGGGCAGGGGATCTATGCCTGTTTTCGGTCTTTGGTTTTTGCTGTGCTACGTACTTTATTTCGTCTCGTTTGCAGGCAACAGGCTCGCGGGCATCTTGCTTACTTTGCTTGCCCTCGCGGTGTTTGCGGCGGGAGCCGTCGCTATGATAACGCTGCAGTTCGGCAAAAGAAAATTGAAAGCCCTGCTAAATCAAAAGATCTCTTATAACGTTGTCAGCGAGTTTTCCAAAAACAACGATAAAATGAAAAAGGAACGCGTGTTCATCATCGCGGACAATCATGATGCCGTGCTTGGCAATTTCTTCAAGGATCATGTGATTATGAGCAAGCTTTCGCACGTCATGGTGCCGTTGACTGCAACGGTATTCGTGTTGTTTTGCATCATAAAAATGGCGGTGGGCACCGATACCTCCGCCAAAATCACCGCGCTGTCCGTTGTGCCTGCGGTTATAGGCGTTCTCGGCGTAGCGACGACTATGTTAAGATTTTCGCCGTTTGAAAGACATGCGATACAAAACAACGGCATTGCAACTTCCATAGCCATGACTACTTATGCCTATTTCGTGGAAAAACCGGAGCTTTTGCCCGACGACGTGCGCATTGTTTACGCTTCTTTCGGCGGTGAAAATTCCGGGCACGGAGGGTCGGAGGCGTTTGTAAAAGCGCATCCGGAGTTTGCCGGAGCAAGCGTGCTTTGCATAGGTGATATCGAAAGCGGAGACTTGAAGATCGCCGAGCGCAACGCCGTGAGGCGCATAGATTTTTCTACGCCGCTTGTATCGGTGATAAGGTCGAGCGCGCATGAACAGAAGATAGATATTTCCACGATGCCAAACGATACTTTGCCGCAAAAGCTCAAGTCCATTCATGGTTTCACATCGGACGCGTTTGCTCAAAACGGATACCGTACGGCAACTATATTGGCGGAAAAACAGTCCGCGGACGGGGTGGATTTTGAAATAAACGATTTGGAAAAGCTGTTTTCCGTGACGGCAGGCACCTTTATAAAGCTTATGAACGAGGCCGCGCCGCAAACCGACGAGCCACATGCCGAGGAGCCTCCCGCGACGACCGAATTGAAGGTCACGGTGTTGAAATAACGGACGCGCACAAATGTGCGCGTTAAATATAGGAAAATATTATGGAAAAAGAAGACGTTGTTGTGATGCAAGATCAAACGAAAGAAGCGGAAGCCGCAAGCGAAGAGTGCGCCGAACAGGGTATTTTGGGCTATTACGTTTCTTCAGAAAAAAAGCCGCGCGGATTTTGGGCTACGGTGAAAAAGCTTTGCAAGCGCTATTTCATCGACGCGTTTACAGGTATGGCGCAGGGGCTTTTTTGCACGCTTATCGCGGGCACGATATTGGCTCAAATCGCAAGCTGGTGCGGCAATAACTCGTTCGCGCATACCTTGGATTATATTGCGAGTATCGCCAAAATGCTTATGGGCGCGGGTATCGGCGTCGGTATAGCGCACAAATTCGGGGCAAAGCCTCTTGTCATTTTTACCGCGGCGGTAACGGGTCTTGTAGGCGCGTTTGCGGGAGAGCTTGTGAATTCGCTTGTAGGAGGCGCTCCGTTTGCGCTTGCGTTCGGCAAGCCCGGCAACCCTATAGGCGCGTATGTAGTATCCGTGCTGACAATAGAGATCGCGGGGCTTTATGCGGGCAAAACGAAATTGGATATAGTGCTTATCCCGTTGGGCATGATGTTGCTTTGTCTGCCATCGATATTTATTTCATGGCCGTTTATAAAGCTTATCGACCTGATCGCGAAGGTCATAGTGCTCGCTATCGAAGCGGGCGCGGCAGTGAAGATAATCGTCGGCATATTCGTCGCCGTGGTCATGGGGATTTTGCTCACAATGCCCACGTCGTCCGCCGCGATTTGGATCGCGATTGCAACGTCTGCGACAGCGTTGAACAATCCCGAGGCGTTTGCCATTGCGGGCGGCGCGGCGGTAGCGGGCTGTTCCGCGCATATGATCGGATTTGCCGTTGCGACTTTCAGAGAGAATAGATGGAGCGGTTTGATTTCGCAGGGCATAGGTACGTCGATGCTGCAGATACCAAATATAATGAGAAAGCCTATCATCATGCTGCCTGAAATCGTTGCCAGCGCTATATCGGGTCTCGTCGCGGTGTTGTTCGGATTGCGATGCAACGCCACCGGAGGAGGAATGGGCACAAGCGGACTTGTCGGAGTGTTCGGAACGATCGACGCGTCCATGGCGGCAGGCTTGGAAACTTGGAAGCTTGTGCTTGGCATAATCATGTGTTTGTTTGTGTTGCCGGCATGTATCAGCTTGTTTGTCAGCGAGGTCTTGAGAAAAAGAGGGCTTATTAAACCCGACGATATGAGGTTGGAGGTTTAAATCGATCAAATAAAAGCGGCGCGTTATGAAATCGCGCCGCTTTTTTGTTATGATTTCATTTTGATTTTTTCGTTTTGGCAAGAGGCAGACATACCGTAAACACCGTGCCTTTGCCTTCGATGCCTTGACAAGATATCGTGCCGCCGTGCGTCTGTACCGTCGCCGCCGCGATCGAAAGTCCAAGCCCGAAGCTCTGCTTGTCTTCGTTTTGGCGCGCGCCGTCCGTGCGGTAGAACCTGTCGAAGACGTGCTGCGCTTCCTCCTTTGATATCGCCGCGCCCGTGTTCATGACGGAAAGCTTTGCCTTTTTTGGGTCACAGACGAGGCTTACGCCCACCTTGCCTTTGTCGGAGCAATATTTTATCGCGTTGTCCAACAGTATGACTACCAGCCTTTCAAGCGCGGCTTTATCGCCCGTTACGCAGACGTTTTCGTTTATCTTTGTCACGAGGCGGACATCTTTTTCAAAGCATATCGGCTCGAAGGTCAGGCAGGCGCCCTCTGCGATCACACTGAAATCTACGCGCTCCTTGGGCAATTCGGCATGCTCCAGCTTGGAAAGCTCGAGCATGTTCTGTATAAGCCCCTGCATGCGGGAAATTTGCGCCTCTATATTTTTTATCCACTCTTCGTTGCTTTCCACGGTGGATAGCGGCTCGGATTTCAGCACGCTCAAGTTTGTCGATATCACCGTGAGAGGGGTTTTGAGCTCGTGAGAAGCGTTGGCGATCAGGTCCCGCTGTTTATTTAAGGATTCGGACACGGGGTAAAGAAGTCTTGCGGACGACAGAAAAGCGAGAAGCGCGCAAAGCGCGACGGAAAGCACGTAAAGCAACGCTATTTGAAGCCCCGTGTCTCGCAGCGTATCCTTATAGTATGTCCTGTCCAAGAGCGCGATGAGCGTGCCCGTATCATAGCTTTTGCTTGCGCAGATAAATGAATTTTTGCCGTATGTGAATTTGCCCTCGCCGGCGGCATACGCCGTTTTTATTATCTCCTCCGTGCTGTCGCCGTAACGGGACATATACTCTTTGTCGAAAATCACGATTTTGCCGCTGTTGTTTATAAAAACAAAGCCGCACTTCATTGCCTGCGACGCGCTGTCGTTATAAGATTCCGGAGAGCTTAAAGCGCGGCCGAGCGCGGCGCGTACGGATACGTCGTTGGTCACGCACGTTATGCCGAAAAAACCGCCTAAAATCACAAGCAAGAATATTGCGGATATTATTGTGATGCTTGCGGTAAATTTTGCGCGTTGACGACGTATTAAGTCCATAATTTATAAAACGGGGTTTTAGCGTATTATTATGTATTTTAAACCCCGTTTTGTGCGATATTATATTTATCAGATCTTCATTTTTGCGCTAACCTGTAGCCCACGCCTCTTACGGATTCTATGGTGAAAGAAGCGCCCAGATGCTGCAGCTTTTTGCGCAAAAAAGACATATATACTTCAAGGTTGTTGGATTCGAATTCGCTGTTGAGTCCCCATGCCTTCAAAATCAGATCTTCTTTGGCGGCTACGAATTTGGGATATTCAAACATATATCTCAAAAGCTCGAATTCCTTTGCGGTCAATCCAATTTCTCCATGTTGCGTTTTTAACACGTAGGTCGTCAGGTCAAGCGACGCGCCCGAAAACTCAAGCTTGTTGTCGCTCACAAGCTTCCCGCGGCGGCGCAATACCGCGCGCATGCGGGCGGAGAGCTCGTTAAAAGAGAAGGGCTTCGACACATAGTCGTCCGCGCCTTTATCCAGCCCGTTTATTTTGTCATTGTCGTCGGACAGCGCGGTGAGCATGATTATAGGCGTATCGAGCTTTTTGCGGCGTATTTCGCCAAGCACGTCGAACCCGTTCATCTTGGGCATGATCACGTCGAGCAGTATTATATCGTACATACCGGTCGCGGCAAAATTCAATCCGTCCGCGCCGTCGTAAACGCAATCCACGTCATATCCGTCTTTAGTCAGCATTTGAGCGAGCGCGCGCGCAAGCTCTTTTTCATCCTCTACAAGCAGAACTCTCATATGAAAACCTCCTTGTTTGTTTATATTATACTATTTTGGAAAAATTAAAACAATATTAAATTGGCGCGCGCCGTAGGGCGGGCAAATATTTACGACGGAATTTTTGTATATAATATACACAAAAATATCTATGCGTTGAAATATTTCGCGCGGCATGGTACAATCTTTATACGTATCGTATAGGAGCGACGGACGGTGAGAAACGCAAGGCGGATATTGATTGAAATTTGCTCATGCGCGGCAGTCTTTGCGATTGCGCTCATTTTTGCGTACGCGGTTTTTGCCTGTTCGGGCTTTGCCGTCGCTCAAGACGAAAAAGCTTTTGTCATTTCCACCGCCGACGGCGACGATTGGACTTTGTCGGCGGGCGGCGACGCGATAGAGACCGCCCGCGGTCCGTTTTTCGATCCCATGGACAAAAACGCCGTGAGCGCGAAATTTTTGGAAGAGATAAAGTCGAGGGCGGGGCAGGATTATACGCTGCGCTTCGAGTTGCCGCCTATCGGTATCAGAGCCGTGGGGGATACGGTCTTTAAATATACGCAATCGCCCGATCGCGGAGTTTTGTTTGAAAGCGTTTTTGACGCAGTCATAAGCACTGATATTATCGACGTGCTGCAGTATAGACAAGACGGCGGAGAATTTGAAGTCTATCCCGATGCCTCCTCTCACGGAGACGGACTTGTCTTCGGACAAAACGTGAGCGTAGGCGATTATGACGTGCGATACGTCGTCTATGAAAATTTCGATCTGGACGGGAGGGCATATTCCGTGCCCAGATATTCGTCCGATATCACGTGCACTGTTAAGCGCGCCGAGCCCGAAGTGCCGCAGTTGCCTGCGGTCGAAGTCGAATACGGCGCGACGGCGGCGGAAATCGCATGGCGTATTCCCGACGTAGAAGGAAGCTGGACGCTTTCGCAAAATCAGCTTTTGCAGTCCGTCGCAAAGGATACGCTGCTTGACGCAAGCGACGACGTGTACGTATTGAAATTCGACTATACGCCTTTCAACGAAAACTATGCGCCCGTTATCGGCGTAGAGGTCGACGTGAGGATAAGACCCAAAATCTTACGCGTATATATATACGACGCGTTTGCGCTTGCGGGCGTTCCCTTTGAAAAGCCGCAGTTTGAAATTTACGAGCAGCTTGCCGGTGAGGATAAAACGGAGGATCTGGGCGTTGAGCTTTTTGTAGACGACTGCGACTTCGAGACACCGGGCGAATACGTCGTTTCGGCGCGGTTTGCCAACGGAAATTATTCTGCTTATCCGCTTAACAAAAACGGCAATATGTTTATCGAAGGCGGCAAACTCACGCTGTTTGCGACTAAATTCGCGGTCGCCGCTTCGGACGGGGCGCGGTTTGAGATCTTTGTCACGGCGGGATATAAAAATATTTCCGCGCGCATAGAGCTGCTTAAGGATAATAACGAGCTGTTTAGTTTCGTTGATTTTATCAAAGGAAGCGATACTTATACGTTATTATCGGCGTATAGGTTTATATTCGAAGACGAGCAGGGCGAACGCGTTTATCCGGACGGGGATTATGTAATCACATTGCTTTCCGTGCCGCAGGGCGCGGCATACGCCGTGCCGGATTCTTATACGTCGGATGAGATAACGGAGGCGACCCAAGGCGCAATCATTGCTGTGAGACAAAACTGCGATAAGCTCGCATTTTACAGAAAGGTTGAGAGACGTATCCCGTCCGTCGCGACAAATGCCGTCGGTATCGCGGGTTACGTTATGGTTGGTCTGACGTGCGCTTGCGCCGTAACATTATGCGTATTGCTCGCAGTTTATTTTGCAAGGAGGCGGAGAATATGATGCTTTGCGCAGTCCATCAAATCGCGTTGCTTGCGTCGCTTTGCGTTGTGTGCGCGATAATAATAGCAGGTATTTGCACCGTGTCCGTTTTGCTTGCAAAGCAAAGCGCGCGGCGTAAAAAAATAATGCAATCGGATGATTATATGCGTGAAAGCGACATAAAAACCGTCGATTGTGCGAATACGCATAAAAAATTGAGAGGAAAAGGTAAATATAAAAAACGTAGGCAAAAATGCGACGGCGAAGCGGGCGAGGAAATTAAAAATGAAACAAAGGATTAAACAATCCCTGATTTTGTTGGGAATCGGCATTGCCGTCAACGTCGCGCTGGCGATCATCAAAATGTACGTGGGCTTGAGCTCCAACAGCCTCACGATCATGCTGGACGCGACAAACAGCATGCTGGACATCGTCACAAGCATAGTATCCTTTATCGCTATAGCGGTGCTCCTTGCGCCCAAAAGCAAAACGGCTCCCTTTGGATACGGCAGGGTGGAATATCTTGCGGCGTTTATCGTCGCGATAGCTTCCGCGGTCATGGGAGGGCTGTTTTTCATAAGGTCGCTCAACCGTCTTGCCATGCCGGAGCCCGTTTGGTTCGGATGGCAGAATTGCGTGCTGATAAGCGTATGCGTGCCCGTCAAGCTTGCGCTGGGACTATTTTATTATTTTCGCAATAAAAAGCTTAAATCCAAGGCGATTGCCGCGATTGCGCTGGATTGTTTTTTGGACACGGGCATTACGGCGACGTCGCTTGTCGCGTTCACGGTAACGTCGCAGGTCGACTACGCCGCGGACGCCATATTCGGCATAGTGATGAGCGTAGTCGTGGTCGTGATAGCGGTCAAGCTGATCGTCGACAACGTCAAGTGTATCGTCAGGGGCGACGGCGGCGCGGAGGAGATCGCTTTGCTGCAGGCTTACTGCGAAGAACAGCCGCTTATAAGCTATGTCGGCGATATTGCCGTACATGACTACGGCTTCGGCGCGAAGGTCTGCACGGCGGAGGTCGTTTTCAACGAGGAAGTCGCGCTTTGCGATATAGAAAAGGCGCAAACCACGGCGCATGACGTGTTTGAAAGCAGGTATGGCATGAATGTGTGGTTGGTGCCGACGTCGTATAACACTGCAAACGCACAACGCGATGTGTCGATTGATGAGGTCGCCGAGGAAGGCGGCTCGAAAATTTTAGATGACTAAACGGAATATATAAGTTATAATATATTTAATATAACAAAAAAGGGGGGACGCTATGAGCGAAGAAACCAACAACGTCACCGTAGACGAAGTCGCTGGAATACCTGCGGAGGAGACCGTCGAAGCGGAGACGCAAAGCAATGAGGCGACCGATATAGAGGCAGCAGCCGAAAACGGTAAACCTAAAAAGGAAAAGAAAGAGAAGAAAAAACTCACTCCCGAGCAAAAGAAAAAGCGCACGATAAAGGCGCTTATCATCACGGGCGCGGTTTTGCTTGTCATCGCGATAATTATCGCAAGCATCGCAATTGCCAACGCGGTGGGGGTGAAAGCGCTTCTCAAGAGCGCGGCGAGCTTTGAGAAAGTGCAGTATACGGAGCATGAGCAGCTTGTTCCCGTCAAGGACGCAGACGGATATTGGACTTTCACTGCGGACAGAGATCTGAAGGTGCTTCAGTTCACGGACGTACATATCGGCGGCGGTTGCTTCTCGCAATCCAAGGATGCTTGGGCGATGAACGCGGTGGCGACTATGATAAGACAGGAGCAGCCCGACTTTGTCATCGTGACGGGCGACATCGCTTATCCTGTGCCCTTCCAGGCCGGTACTTTTAACAACCTCAACGCCACCAAGATCTTCGCGACGATGATGGAAAGTCTTGGCGTATATTGGACGTTTGCGTTCGGCAATCACGACACGGAGGCGTACAGCGGATATACGAGAGCGGATATCTGCGAGTATTATGAAAACGCGAAGTTCGAATACTGCAAATTCGAGCGCGGCTTCAGCAGCGAGGAAAGAGGCTACGGCAACAATATAGTCAAGGTCAAAAATTCACGCGGCATAGTCACGCAGGCTTTGGTCACTCTCGACAGTCACAGCTATATCGACGGCGATATCTTCGGCATGGCGTGGAAATACGACAACATACATCAAAGTCAGGTGGATTGGTATGAGGCGGAAATGAAGAAAATCGTCGCGGCAAACAAGGCGATCGACGCTGATTGCTCCGACGTCGTCAACAACCTCGCGTTCTTCCACATTCCGCTTGTCGAATACAGAGAGGCTTGGGCGGAGGTCATAAATAACGGCGAGAAGCTCAACCCCGGCGATGTTATCACCAACGACGAAAACGGCAGAAAGGTGGAATTTAAGTACGGCGTAATGGGCGAGGATGACAAGCAGAAAAACGGACAGAGGACCTACGGCGTATTCTGCGGCATAAAGACGGACAACTTCTTTGAGGTCGGCGTCGAAAACGGCTTGGCGGGCACCTTCTGCGGGCACGATCATTACAATAATTTCTCCGTCGAATATACCAAGGACGGAAAGACCGTGCGTCTTACCTACGGCATGAGCGTGGACTATCTTGCTTACCCCGGAATATACAAGGAGCATTCGCAACGCGGCTGCACGGTTATCACCGTGAAATCCGACGGAGACTTCGATTGCGAGCAGAAAAACTATTATACTTACAAAGACGTACATCATGAAAAGGACTGAAGAATAAATGAAATCCGCACCGCAAGGTGCGGATTTTCAAGAGGAAAACAATGAATATAGTCACAGGTATTTGTCTCGCGTATATGATTTGTCTTATAGCGGTGTTTGTCATAAGGATATGCGCTTTGGATCGCGCGGGCAGATTAAAGTTTTTGAAGAGCTTCAAAAAAGGCAAATTTGCGCTTATATATTTTGCGGCGGTGCCGCTTTATTGGCTTGGCGTCGTCTATGAAGGCGCGTCGGTCGGCGGCGGCTTGCTCACCGCGATAAAGACCAGCATAGAGCTTGTCGTGCTCAAGTACAACTATGAAATAGTCGCGGCGCTGATGAACGACAGCATGTTTTATCGCGTAACGCTGGACATATGCTTCGCGCTTGTCGCAATCAATGCGGTTGCCTTCGTTCTGTCGATATTGGGTCAGAGGCTGTACAATGCGTGCAAGACGTTCAAGGCGCGCGTCAACAAACGCAAGGTTTTCGTTTTGATAGGCGACAACGAAGCGAACAGATGTATCGCAAAATCGCCCAAACCCGAAGACTCGCGCATTATCATGCTTGCCGAGACAAGCGAAAGCTTGCGCGATTTCGCGTTTGTCAACGGGCTTGCGATCGTGAATTTTGCCGCGGGCAAGGGGTTGAAGGACAAGCTGCGCAAGCTTTTCAGACGGTTTGACGACAAAGTCGTCGACGTGATCGTCAATACGGGCGACGACGCCTTCAATCTGATATGCGTGGAGCAAATAAGCGGGCTTATTCTTGAGGCGGACCTCGATAAATACGTCATTGACGAGCGCAGAGGTATCAACTGCTATGTCTTTGGCGATACGCAAAACGAATCGGCGTTTGTGCATTTTGTGAAAAAGACGAGCGGCTGCGTGCATTACGTCAACAAATATAAAATAATCGCCTCCGATTTTGCGGGCAGATATCCGCTGACGCAGTTTATGACGTCGCGTCATATAGACTATAACTCCGCAACGATACGCGACGACGTGGATCTCAACGTCGCGCTGATAGGCTTCGGCGACACCAACGAACAGATATTTTTGACGTCGGTCGCGAACAATCAGTTTTTGACGGTACGGGGAGGCGAAACCGTCGATAAGCCGGTAAATTATTGGATCTACGACAAACGCGATTCCAAAAGCGATAAAAAGCTCAACCACGGATATTTTCGCTATAGCGAGGCATACGAAGGCTTGCTTGCAAAAAAAGAAGACTATCTGCCGTTGCCCAATAAGCCCGCAAACGAAAAATTTTTCGAGCTGGACATAAACAGCGCGGGGTTTTACGGGTCATTGCAAGAAAATCTGTGCGCAAAGGACGGTAAGATCCCCTTCAACTATATTATTATAGGCTACGGCTCCGATATGGAAAATATCGATTTTGCGGAAAAAATCCACGAGAAGCTTATCGATTGGGGAATAGCCGATCGCACAAAGGTCTTCGTCAAGGTCCGCGACGATCTGCTTTCGTCAACGGTGATAGACAAAGAATACGCGCCTTTTGACGACTATATCACCTTCAGCAACGAAGCCCAAACGGTGTACAGATTTGACAAGATCATCGAGGACAAGGCGGAGGCAATGGCAAGAGACCGACATCTTTGCTACGAGCTTGCAGCCAACACGGAGGATAAAGAAGAAGGCGCAATTCTTAAAAAGGCAAATAAAAAGTGGTATTCGTGGCAGCAGGTGCAAAGAGAGGCCAATATATTTGCATGCTTGAGTATCCGCCTCAAGCTTCAGCTTATGGGCTTTGACGTGACCGGGAAATATGACGGAGACAGCGTTGCGTTTGAGCAGTATATGCGAAAATACACGGAGGGCGACGCTATAAAATACAGCGGGGAAACGGTGCGGGATAAAAAAATCGTCGACTATGGCGACTGCGAATTTGCGCGCGGCACTCTGCGGAACAACCTCGCGATACAGGAGCATCAGAGGTGGAACGCTTATCAGATCTGCTGCGGGTATATTCCCGCAACGCTGGAGGAGATAAAAAATCTCGATAAGGAGTCGCTTATCAGGCTGCGCAAGCACCGCAATATCACGACCTTCGACGGCTTGACGGAGTATAAAAGGATTATTGCGCAGGCAACGGGAATAAAAGAAGCGGAGGCGGACGTTATAAAATTCGATTATCAGCTTATGGACGACGTATGCTGGCTGCTTGAGCGAAGCGGATACGGCATGATAAAAAGAGAGGATTAAAAATTTAAAAGTGCCGCCAAACGGTTGTCTCTCAAACGATTTGGCGGTATCATATTTTTATGGAGAGAAAGCGCTCCGTCGGACGCGGTTTCTCGACTGTTACTAAAGATAAAATAGTTTGGAGGACTATCGATGACTTTCGGCAAGTCTGATAGAGGCGGCGCATATCGCCGCCGATTTTTTCATGCTACGCTGATTTTAGCAATATTGGTTTGCGCGATCGTTCTTTTGACGGCATGCGACGGCGGCGACAAGACGGCCGTCAATGCCGACGACGTGAAGGTAATATATTGTCTCAACAACGGCGAGGACGATATAATACAGCAGTTAAACGCGGCTCCGCCCGTTCCCGCTCGCGAGGGATTTGTTTTTGAAGGGTGGTGCTTGCGCGAAAACGGCGGGCCGGTCGTAGACGTCGAAAATATTGCGGACTTGCTCGGCGAGATCAGAGGCTCGGTTGAAGACGGCAAAATAAGAGTTTATGCAAAGTGGCGCGAGGCGGATACGCTTGAGGGCGTTTGTATTAAGGACGCGGAGATCGTATACGACGGCAAACCGCACGGGCTCGCGGTGTCGGGGCTTCCGGACGGAGCGACGGTCGAATTTTCTCAAAATAATATTGTCGACGCGGGTGAATACGTCATAAACGCCGTTGTGCGCGCAGATGGGTATAAGCCGCTCGAGCTACAAGGCAAGCTGACCGTTTTAAAGGCTTACCCGGACATGTCCGATGTGATCCTGCGCGACGAAAGCTTTGTTTGGGACGGCGAAGAAAAATACCTGCGTATCGAGGGCGAATTGCCCCAAGGCGTGACCGTGACCTATAAAAACAACGGCAAGCGCGACGTAGGCGTATATACGGTTGCAGCGCACTTCGAGGTCGGCAACAATTATCTTCCCGCAGATGATCTGATCGCTACGCTCACGATATCGAAGCCTAATCACACGGTCAGGTTCGTAGACGACGGCGAGGCGCGCGAATTTTGCGTTCCGCACGGCAAAGGTCTTGTGGAAATTCCCGTCCCCGTTTCTAAAAGAGGATATTCGGCGCAATGGGACACGTCCGCGGATGCTTTGGCTGCGGTGAATGAGGACATTGTCGTCACGGCTGTTTATACGCCGATCGATTATAGCATAGTCTATAACGTTTACGGCGGCGACATGGATAAGTCGGCGCGCGATCGATATACCGTAAACGACGGCTTCGATTTGCCCGTCGCGTCAAAGGAATACTATACTTTTGACGGGTGGATAGATCAAGACGGCGAGAGGCTTGAAGAGATAAAACCGAATACCGTCGGCGATAAGGTTTTGCACGCCGTATGGCGACCGATAGAGTATAAGGTATTATTCGACGCGCGCGGAGGAATAAACGACAGCTCCAACGCCGACGACGGCGACGTATACACGTATACTGTGGAAAGCGAGGATCTGACGCTTAAGCCCGCCAGAAGAAGAGGATATGCGTTCAAAGGCTGGCAGGAGGAGGGCGGCGGAGAAATAGCGCGCGTCGACGCGTCGGAGCCAAGGAATATATGCGTTTATGCCGAGTGGGAAATCATCGTTTACGGCATAGAATACGACGCGAACGGAGGCGGTTTTGCCGAAGCCGTAAAGAGCGAATATACGATCGAGGACGGGGATATTTTATTGCCGTTGCCTGTCAGAAAAGGTTATTTATTCTGCGGTTGGTTCGAGCGGGGATGCGGTAAACCCGTCGAAACGATAGTTGCGGACGCATGCCGCGATTTTGCGTTGCGCGCAAGCTGGGGCATAGAGGAATACTCCGTCAAGTATGTTTTGTATGACGGAGAAAACGACGGCAGAAACAAAACGTTCTATACAGTCGATACGGAGTCGTTTATGCTGTATTCTCCGTCTAAAGAGGGCTTTATTTTTGAGGGCTGGTATGATAACGCGCAATTCGAGGGCGATAAAATAACCTGTATTTCGACATCGGATTGCACAGACTTTACGTTGTATGCAAAGTGGCGCGGGGCGGACGAGCCGAGTCAAAGCTCCCCGTTTGCATTCGAGAACAGAGACGGAAAAAATATTATCGTCGGATACGATTACTCTTTCGGCAAGGATATTGTCATCCCCGATTGCGCGGACGGCATAGAGGAGGGCGTGTTGATCGGGGCGGACAGCGTGAAAATAGACGCGCGTTGGACTCATATCGAAAGCAACGTGTTTGCCGGTTGCGCAAATCTCAAAAAACTTGTCTTGCCTATAACTCTGGAGGCTTTGCCGCACGGTTTGCTTAAGGACTGCACAACGCTTCGAAGCTTGACTTTGCCGTTTGCCGGCGACAGAGATCCCGAATGTTCGGGAAAAGTTTATTCCGTCGCGGTGTTGTTCGGTACGGAAGAAAGGGCGGATTGCTATGCCGTATCGTCATGCGCCAGGGTTTGCGAGGGAGAGAGCGTAAATTTCGTTTTCGACGATAAGACTCCCAGATACGTGCCGTTCAGCCTCAAGGAAATTACAATATCGGACGGCGATATTTCGGGCTATGCTTTTGACGGATGGAAGGGATTGGAAACGGTCAGAGCGTGCGGAGGAAAGAAAATGGAGCAGTTTGCGTTGAGAGATTGCGCGTCGTTGAAATACGTTTTTCTTTGCGACGGCTTTGAAGATATTGCTTCAACCGCATTCAGGGGTTGCGCGAATATTTCGGCGATATCCGTGCCTGCGGACCTTGATATCGAGATAGTTACAGCCGCTTTGCGACGGGCGGGAGGAAATTCAGTAAATGCCGAAATAATGCGAAACGAACAGATTATTGCATTATGACGCTCCAGGCGTCTGTCAATCGTTCGAGAGAAAAGGACGCGTTCGCGGGGCTTGTAGAGGGTAGCTTCACCGCCATATGCAACAGCGACGGATGAAATTTGATCAGATTGTCGTATGAAGCCGCGCCGTTGCAGAATATGCGCGTTATGCTTGTGCCTTCTATCAGACGCGGGACATCCGCAGGTATTACGTTTGCGATTTTGCTGTCCGAGCTGCCGAGTATGTCGCATTCCTCAACGCTGTCGTAAAGCGCAATATTGTTGCGCAGCAGTATTTCCGCGCGAGATCGCGTATCGAGACACACCAGATCTTCGCCGAGCAATCTCGAGAGCATTTTCCAAAATCTGTTTTGCGGATGCATATAGTAAAAATTGCCCTCCACCGATTTTACGGACGGCACGCTGCCGAGTATCAGTGTTTTGCAATTTTTATCTATTACCGCGCCAAACGGGTGTTTTATATGACGAATTTGCATGTTAAACCTATTTTTATGACAGTCGCTTCATTGGATGATAAACACTTTGGTTTGATGCTTTTCCAATTTCACCTTAAGCTTTTCCGCGATTTCGATTTTGTCGCCGTTCCATTGGTCTAAAGCTAAATATCGGCTTTGCTTTTTCATGGCGACGTATTTATCGTCGCAAAGTCTGTTCAGGTTAAGGCTCGAGCTGTTGCGGCCGCGGGATTTGTTAAAGAAGCAAATCGCCGTTTTGCCGCCCTCGAGCGGTTTGGCAAGAATATCCACGGCTCCTTTTTTTATGCGCTTTGCCTGCTTGCAAAGCGGATCCTGATTTATTGCGATCAAGTTTTTGTTGGTCACTATAGCTTTGACCCGGTCGTTCATTTTGCGCAGATCGTTGCCGAGTATAAGCGGCGCGTTCATCATGCACCAAAGCGAGAAGTGCGAGACGTTTTGGTTGTACGTGAGCTTACCGTTGCCGACTTCCAGCATATCGGGGTCGTTGAAGTGTCCGGGGCTCGAATATTTATAAAGCTTTACGTTGTGGCTGTATATGGTTTTTATCCAAAACCACCAAGGACGTATGTCGGGCGTCGTGCGCCAAAGGTTGCCCGCTTTTGCGCCCCATCTGTACGGCTTGCCGAAGCCCCATTCGCATATGGAGTATCTTATCGGTTTTATTTCCGCGTCGGTTTCCTTTGCTACTCTTGCGGTCGCCTCTTTCAGGGCTATGCCCATGCGGCGGTATTGGTACATTTCGCTGTCCGCCTTGGAGGTGACGGGATTATACAGCTTTATTTTGTTTTTTCCTGCTTTGAGCGAGATAACGGTTTGGAAGCGCGCCGTTTTATTCGGCTTTTTTTGCGGAGGGAAGATGATTTCGTATTCCTTGCCGTCGTTTACCTGCGCAATAAGATATTTCTCGTATCTGCCTTGCTTTTTTATATTGACGGTGAGGACGTAATCTCCGTCCTCGTCCGCCTCTATTGCGTTGTAAGTGATGTCGCCGCAGTTGCCGTCCAATCCCGATACGTAGCTGCCGGTCGGCAGGGAAGAATCCGTCATAAAACGGGCATATCCGTTAAGCACGGCGTTGTGTACTGAATAATGCGTCGCGTTTCCGTCGAATTTCGAAACGCTTATACCGTAGACGAGGGGAGCATAGCTCGATATCGGGATATTGTGACAAAAGTCGTATTTAAAGTATTCCACGCCCCATTTTGCAAGAGTGTATGCGTCCGCATTTTCTCTGCCGAGGCTCGCGGGCAGATCCTCGCAGGTGAGAGCGCCGTTGGACGTATATGCGCCAAGCTTAAGTCCGAGCGCGTTGACTTCTTTTGCAAGGCGGGCTATGCCGCGGGGAAAAGTTTCCAAATCGCCTTGCAGGTCGCCGTTTTCGTCGCGCATGGAGGATTGCCAGTTGTCGTCAAGGTTGATATAGTTGTATCCCGCGTCGATAAGCCCGTTTTCTTTCATCGCGAGCGCGGTATCGAGTATCAGCTTTTCGTTTATCCTGTTGCGGAAGGTGTTCCAGCTCGACCATCCCATCGGCGGGGTGAGCGGAGCGCCGTTTTCATAATCTTCGAATTTAGGATTTTCGCTTGTTTGAGGATGCTTGACAAACAGTTTGCGCAAATAGCAAATAGGGCACATGCCGTTTCTTTTCATAATCGCCTCTTGTTTTTGATAACACAATTATAGCTCAATTTTCGTCGCGCCGTCAATAGAGTATAGAAATAGGTTTAGAATATCAAATTCTGTCAATTTGTCTGCGCCGCTTGCTTTTTGCGCATAATATGTTATAATCGTAAAACACGGCGGGCGTTTTGCCGTGCGACTCGGGGATGTACAGGATTCGACATTCGTTTTGAGTCGGTATAAGCACGTCGTAGGCTCGTCTACGTTAAAACGGAAACGCTAAAATTAAACGCGAACAAAACTCAAAAGAATTCCACTATGGAATTCGCTCTCGCTGCTTAAAAGTCAGTGCGTCGCCCCGAGGTTTTCTGTTTCCTCGGCAAGCGGCGTCAGAAAAACAGACAACGCATTCCCATTGCTCGGTAAGAATGTTGTCATCACGGGCTCATCAACCTGCGGTTTGCCGGTGAACCAATGCGCGAAAAATTCAATCACCCGCTAAACGTGTAGAAAGTGCCGATAATGGGCGTTTGGACCGGGGTTCAACTCCCCGCATCTCCACCACAAACCGTCGTAAGACGGTTTTGTTTTTTCTCGGGGAGTTTGTGCAATTGCATTGCACTGCGCGCTCCGCGCTTCGAACCCCTCCGGCTGCACGCGATCGGACTTCGCCATCGATCGCTGTAAGGCAACTCCCCGCATCTCCACCAATCGCAATCTAAATCGAACTCCTTTGTTTGGTTTAGGTTGCTTTTCTTTTACTCTATTTCACTCTTATTATTAACGGCGGTTTATGCCGCAAAAGTCCCTTGACGTGAGAAGGGGCATAGGATGTATGATAGGCAAAGAAAATAATCGAAACAGTACAAGCAATGACAATGTGGCGAATTACGAGCGGGATAGCGGAATCGCCCCGTATTGCTGTCTTTAACGGCGTGTGCTTGACAGCGAACGCAGCGAGACGATTGTTTTATCAAGCACCCGCCACAGCGTCATTTTATTTTGACAAGATAATACTTGCTTCTATTCGCGTTTCGGAATATAATATATACATAACTTTCGAGGTGTAAATATGTTAAGTTTTATGTCGGCAAAAGAAGCGGCGGAAAAATGGAATATATCACAAAGGCGTGTGTCGGTATTATGTAGTGAGCATAGAATCGACGGGGCTATGATGGTCGGCAATATGTGGATTATTCCGAGTACCGCCGAAAAGCCTATTGATAAGCGTACTGTTCGATATGAGAAAGAACACGCTATATCATTAAAGCCATTTGTTAAATGGGTAGGCGGTAAAAGTCAACTAATAGACGAACTTGAAAAAATGTTGCCTATTGGCGGCGAAAAAGTATTGACAAAATATTGCGAACCTATGGTCGGCGGTGGCGCATTGTTTTTTAATATTCTTTCAAAATACGATTTTGAGCAATTATATATAAGCGATATAAATGCCGAACTTATAAACGCATATCAGGTTATAAAAAGTGATGTTGATAGTTTAATAGAAAAATTGCAAGAAATGCAAATGCTGTTTTGTCCTATGGACGAGAACGGCAGAAAATTTTATTATTATTCAATCCGTGATAAATTCAATAATACGCAATTATGCGAAAATACAGCAATAGAAAAAGCGGCATATTTTATCTTTTTGAATAAAACTTGTTTCAACGGTCTTTATCGCGTAAACCGCAAAGGACAATTTAACGTGCCTATGGGTGCATATAAAAACCCTATGATTTGCGACGAAGATAATTTGCGTAGTATCAATAAAGTTTTGCAAAATGTTACAATCGTTTGCGGTGATTATTCGCTTTCCAAACAATTTATAGATAAAGACACTTTTATCTATCTCGATCCACCGTATCGTCCCCTTTCGGAAACATCGGGATTTACGTCATATAATACCGATACATTTGACGATAAAGAACAAATACGACTTGCAAGATTCATAGATGAAATAAATGCAAGCGGCGCGAAAATAGTTTTAAGTAATTCCGATCCAAAAAACGTCAATCCCGACGATACATTTTTTGACGAACTTTATAAAGCATATCAAATTAAGCGCGTATCGGCAACTCGTATGATTAACAGTAAAGCCGAAGCCCGCGGAAAAATAAATGAATTGCTTATATGCAATTAAGGAGAATAAACCAATGACAAGAAATTTTAACGAATGGCTTAAAACATTCAAGTCGAGCATTTGCGATTATGGTTACTATGTTGATTTTGATAAAGTTTACGGCAATGTCAAAAACATAAAAGTCGAATTGAATATACTTAATTCGCTTATCGGATCTAAAAATATAGAGCGCGATTTTGATAAACTTATAAACGATTATCCGCAAGTATTGAAATGTATTCCCATTTTACTCGCCGTTCGCGGTCGTGAAATTTATGCTATCGACGGGGACGGCGAATATCTTTTTAACTTTAATAAACCTAACTACACTATGAAAGAATACATAATGTTTATGCAAAAGACGGGTTTGTTTGATTTAATTGCAAATCACATCATCAATAACCTTGTTGATTATGTTACGGGTGTAGAGGTAGGTTTAGACAGCAACGGGCGCAAAAATCGCGGCGGTCATTTAATGGAAAACCTTGTGGAGGATTATTTGGTTAAAGCGGGACTTGTTAAAGGCGATACATATTTTAAGGAAATGAAACTGTCCGCGATCGAAAGAAAATGGAATATTGATTTATCGGGCATTTCCAATCAAGGTAAAGCCGAAAAGCGTTTTGATTTTGTCGTTAAGAAAGGTAAAACAATATATGCAATAGAAACGAATTTTTATACGGGCGGCGGATCCAAGTTAAACGAAACTGCGAGAAGTTATAAGACAATTGCATTAGAAGCAAAACAAATCGACGAGTTTGCGTTTGTATGGTTTACGGATGGTTACGACGGGTGGAAGTCGGCTCGTCATAATTTGGAAGAAACCTTTGACGTTTTAGATAATATGTATTGTATTGCCGATATGGAAAATGGAACAATAGCAAGATTGTTTGATTAATATGCCAAAACAAATTCCGTTACAACCCGAAAATTTTGAACTCGAAACAAATACGGTATGGGCGTTCCCAGATCGCGGTAAATGGGCAACACACGACGCAAAATATCGCGGTAATTGGTCGCCGTATATTCCGCGTAATATAATACTGCGTTATTCCCAAGAGGGCGATACTGTTTTAGATCAGTTTGTAGGCGGCGGCACAACAGCGGTCGAAGCGAAGTTAACGCACCGTAATTTTATCGGCATTGATATAAATCCGTCAGCTGTTGAAATCACAAAGAATAAGTGTGCTTTTGATTTTGAAACACAAGCAACTACTACGCTTATAAACGGCGATGCGCGAAAATTGGAATTGCCTGATAATTCGATTGATTTGATATGTTCGCACCCACCGTATGCCGATATTATACATTACAGCGAAGAGATTGACGGCGATATGTCACTTATGCCGATTAAAGACTTTTTATTTGAAATCGGCAAAGTTGCTGACGAATGTTATCGTGTACTCAAAAAGGACAAGTTTTGCGCTATTCTTATTGGAGATACGCGTAAAAAAGGTATGGTTCAACCATTGGCGTTTGAAACTATGCGTATTTTTGAAATGGCAGGGTTCAAAACGAAAGAAATTATAATCAAGGAACAACACAACTGCAAAGCCACTGGCTATTGGAAAACAAACAGCATAAAGTTTAATTTCCTTTTACTCGCCCACGAGTATTTGTTTGTGTTCAAAAAGTAATTAATAAAGCATATGAATAACACAACTATTATTTTTTCAGATGAAGCAGGACAGTATTACAAAAAACCAAATGACAAACAAATTATATCTAATCCATTTTATGTTCGTTCGGCGGTGTATTTAACGACAGAAGAGTATATAACTTTTCAAAAAGATATAATAACATTGAAGAAAAAGTATAATCTTCCAATTAATGAGGAAATCAAATGGTCAGATATTTACGAGATGCAAAAGAAACGCTGCAGAGCCGATTTCTTAAAAGATTATAGCATAGATGAATTAAAACAATATATTACTGATTATATATCTATTGCCTACTTGAAACAATCCATAAAATATGTTTTTACAATTTCAGGAAACCGTTCTCAAAACACGGCAGATAAAGAATATATTATTTTTGCTCATTTACAAAATATTTATCAACGAGCACAATTTGATGCAACCGATGAATCAAACGATTTTTATATGGTTATTATTGATGATATGAATGAAACGGCATTAAATAATTTGCGTCAAAGATGTTGTGACTTATTGCATAATGGAGATAGATTTGTTGAATATTCTAATTTAAACCAAAGCCTTTTGGTTGAAAAAAGTGAGCAAAGCGCGGGTATTCAAATAGCAGATTATGCAGCAGGGGTTTTTAACTCTGTCGCAAAAAAATATATACTTGAGAAAAATTCGTACGACTATGCCAATAGACTGTATTCAATGTATATAGCACCTAAAATAAGAAGAAAAAATAAAAATATTTTGGGATATGGAATAATGAAAATAACAAAGAATATGACAATACCTAATTTGAATACACTAATCGAAGCAACTGAATCCTATTTATAGAAAGAAAATTCGATTTACGTTATTACGCTCCACCACATGAACACTCCATTAAATTTTGTACTCATATGGTTTGCAATTTAATGGAGTGGTCAATTTTGGCTATTGTAAAAATATCATACAGGTGTTAAAATATGCATATAAAGCAAAGGAGGCTTGATATGGGGGAATACAGCAAATTTATTTCGGAAAAAAGACGTAGTGTGCCCACGCCCAAGAGCATGGTGAGGGCGGACGGCAGCTGTGAATTCGGCACTTTCGAGAGCGAATTCGAGCAAATGGAGCTTGTGAAGCTCAAAAACCCTACGCGCGCGCCGCAGTTTATGAACAGGCTTAAGCTGACGCTTTGGGAGGCGACGGAGGTGCATCTTCAAAACGGCGTTTTGCTTGCGGTGTGCTGCGATATGGGTATATTCGGGAAGTGCCTGCATCTGTTTTATGACAAGCGCACGCACAAGGTATATTGCTTTGACACCAATCTCAAAAGCAAAGATACGGTGATTGCTCCCAATCTCATAAACGGCTCTGTGGCGGAGGCGCGCACTCCCGTTGGAGGGATTCGTTATGAAAACACGTTCAACGAGGGGAAATGCCGTCTCAAGGGCGATCATAAAAACGACGCCGGCGACAAGATAGAATATGAATTCGAGCTTGAAAGAATAAGCAAGCCGTGCGTTGTGAGCATTCCTTTTCCTTACAGCAAAAACAGACCTCTGTACAGCCAAAAGGATTTCTTCAAGGCGCGCGGACGCCTTGTGATAAACGGCGAAGAAATGCTGACGGATGATGAAAGCACCGCGATCGTCGACGACCACAGAGGCTATTATCCCCGTCGCGCCCATTACGATTGGGTGACCACCATGGGCAAAACCGAGATAGACGGGGAGAGAAAATACTTCGCCTTCAATCTCACGCGAAACCAATCCATAAATCAGGAGGATTACAACGAAAACCTTATATGGTTTGAGGGTAAAACAAGCCTGTTGCCGCCCGTGAAATTCACGCGCGACCCGGAGTCCAAGGATTTCAAGGATAGAGCCGTGTGGACGATCAAAGACGAGCATGATATGGTCCATATAAAATTCACCGTATACGGAATAAACCCGATGATAATGCACGCTCTTGTCGTCAACATCGACTACTATGTGACCTGGGGCGTTTTGGAAGGATACGTACGCGATGAGGACGGCAACAAATACGTCCTCGACGGCATGATGGGCATGGGCGAGGATAAGACGCTTCTGCTGTGATTTGACTGATTAGATATTTAAAAAGCGCTCGATCACGAGCGCTTTTTATCGTATTTTTTGGCTTTAATGCACGGAGAAGAGTATATCGCCGTAATTGGGGAAGGGCCAATAGCTTTTTGCCGTGTTGAGCTCCATCTCGTCGCAGACCTCGCGCAGAGCCGTCATCGCGGGCAACACCTCGTCGCGGTAGCATCTGCCGCCGTCGAGATTTATGCCGAGCGAGTGCGCTTTGTCGAGAGCGGATTGCAGCTCCGCTACGCGCTCTCTCGCATTGCGCACGAGCTTTGCGAGAGCGGTTGCCATATCGATCTCGTCGTTTGCGTCGACTCCCGCAAATGGAAAGAGGGGGACACCGGCCAGGAGGTGGAAGTTCCGGGCGTGC
>CANDBZ010000009.1 GCA_947383095.1 uncultured Clostridia bacterium
AGCGGGAGTGACGAGACGCTGTGCGTCTTGGCTTCCACCACTTCGATACGTTTCCCTGTTTTATTGTTGCTTATCCGGCGAAGCGGGAGTGACGAGACGCTGTGCGTCTTGGCTTCCACCACTTCGATACGTTTCCGTGTTGTGGCAATGTCGAAATTATAATACAAAAACGCAGATTTAGCAAGCGTTTATTTCGAAGAATAATATCTTCAAAAAACTGCGAGGGACGTCGCAGGACATCCCTCGCTCGCTTTTGAAATCCTTATTTTATGAACGCGGCAAACGCTTTGTGCGCGGAATAAACGTCCGCTTTGGACACCAGCTCGTAAGGCGCGTGCATAGACAGCACGGGCACGCCCATATCGACGGTATCGATATTGTTGTTTGCGATGAACTTCGCGACCGTACCGCCGCCGCCGAGGTCCACTCTTCCGAGCTCGCCGGTCTGCCAGATGACGTTATCTTTTTCGAGTACCGCGCGCAAACGGGCGATAAACTCTGCGGAAGCGTCGTTTGAACCGGACTTTCCGCGCGCGCCGGTGAACTTATTCATCGTGACGCCCTTACCGACAAAGCCGACGTTTTTATCCTCAAACGAAGACGCATAGGCGGGATCGTAGCCTGCTGTAACGTCCGCAGACAAACAGGAAGAATTTGCGCGCATGACTGCGGCGTTAACGCCGTAGCTCTTTGCAATCTCATCCAAGATATCGCGAATGAGTATGCACTGCATGCCCGTGTTGCCCTCGGAGCCGATCTCCTCTTTATCCGCAAGGATCGTCAAAACGGTCTGCTCCGTCTCCGTCTGCAAGGTCGCGGTTATTTCAGGATAAGCGCACACTCTGTCGTCGTGGCCGTAGCTTGCGACAAACGCGCGGTCCACGCCGACGTCTCTCGCCTTGACGGCTGGCACCGCTTCGAGCTCCGCGCTCAAAAAGTCCTCCTCCGTGATGCCGTACTCGCGATTGAGCAGAGCAAGCACGCCGAGCTTGACCGCGTCCTTATCCTCTCCGCTTGCCGGAATGCCGCCGACAAGCAAATTGAGATTTTCCGCCTGAAAGCCTTCCGCTATGGTTTTGGTATTTATCTCCTGCGAGAGATGGGGCAAAAGGTCGGTGATATAGAAAACGGGGTCGCTGTCCTTTTCGCCGATCGACACGTTCACGACGCTGCCGTCCTTGAGCGCAACCACGCCGTGCAGCGCGAGCGGGATCGTGAGCCAATGATACTTCTTTATGCCGCCGTAATAATGGGTCTTGAGAAAAGCCATATCCGCCTTTTCAAAGAGCGGCACCTGCTTGAGGTCGAGACGGGGGCTGTCGACGTGTGCGACGAGAATGCGCACTCCGCATTTGGCGATATCGGCGGTGCCTGCGCGCAAAATGAAAAGCCCTTTACCGCGGTTGTTGTAATATAGCTTGTCGCCCTTGTTTATCTTATCGCCGAGCGTATAGGGCTTATACCCTACGCTTTCCACGAGCTTGACGGTTTCGGCAACCGTTTCTCTTTCCGTCTTGCCGTTGTCGAGAAACGTTTTGTATCCCTCGCAATAGTCGGCAATGCGCTTGCGCTCCGCCTCGTCGGCGAGAGCGTATATGTTTTTCCTATTATAAGTCAAATCCATAAAGTATACCTCACAGAGTTTTTTTTGCGAAAACATTATATAACCGCGCGGTGAAAAATGCAAGGATAAACGTCGCCGAAGAGAACTTAAATAAATTTAATAGTCTAAAATTATCGCGCAATGCGCGAGTTATGTTTGACCGCAGGCCCTGCGTAGTGATATCCTAAACGTGTAAAAAATAAGGAGAAGCTCCCGCAAACGGAGCGTAACGTCTATGGCAATAAGAGAGTTTTTGACTTCGAGGACGGAAGCGTGCAAACGTCTTGTACGGCTTTTGGGCGAAGATTTTGCATACGTCAGCGTACTCGGCGCCGACGTCGCCACAAAAAGCGTAGTCGTCAACCGCCGCACCTCGCGCGTGGAAACGGATACGGACAGCGACAAAGGGTTTGTCGTCAAGATGACAAACGGCAAAGCGTTTTTCGAGTATTCCGTCGATGATATCGGCGGGGATATCGAGTCGCTTGCGCAAAAAATACTCCGCGAAGCGAGCGCGGACAACAGCCTCGTCGACGGTATGATCACATCCCGCCCCGTTGACGACGAACCGCTTATAAAGAGCTTCACGCGTGAAAACGACTTTGACAAATACAGCGATGAGCAGCTGCTTAATGCCTGCACCGCTATAAAGGACGAGATCCTTGCAAAGAGCGACAATATCGTCAACGCGTCCGTAATACTGCGCACGCTCGACGTTAACAAGCTGTTTGTAAGCAAAAACCGCTGTCTCGACCAAGCCTACACCTGGGTAAACGGCATACTTGTCGTCAATTATCGCGACGGCGACAAGATGGTGAGCGCAAGAGAGGGCGCGTGCTTCAACCTGCTCGGGGACGTGCTCGAGGCGCTTCCGAAGAAAATCGACAAGCTTGTGAGCAAAGCGGAGAAGCTTACGAAAGCGAAGCCCGTCGAGCCCGGGGTCTACGACGTGATCACCGATCCGTCCGTGACGGGGCTCTTGGCGCACGAGGCGTTTGGACACGGCGTCGAGATGGATATGTTCGTCAAGGAACGCGCGCTTGCAAAGAGCTATATGGGCAAGGCCGTGGCATCGCCTATATGCAACATGCGCGACGGTGCGGCGGCTACCCTGTCGGTCGCAAGTTATTTCTTCGACGACGACGGAGTGCTTGCGCACGACACGCAGATAATAAAAGACGGCATACTTATATGCGGCATAAGCGACCTCATAAGCGCGAGCGAGCTGGGCAGCGCCCCTACGGGCAACGGCAGACGGCAGGACCATACGCGCAAGGCGTATTCGCGCATGACGAACACGTTTTTTGAAAAGGGCACGGACAAGCTCGGGGATATGATCGCCTCGATAAAGCACGGCTATATGATATTCGAGACCAACAACGGCATGGAGGACCCGAAAAATTGGGCAATACAGTGCGTGGCGGAATACGGCATAGAAATAATCGACGGCAAGCTGACGGACAACTACGTATCTCCCGTCGTCATGAGCGGCTATGTGCCCGACGTGCTCAAATCCATATCCATGATATCCGACGATTTCGTCGTCGAGGGCGCGGGCATGTGCGGCAAAGGTCACAAGGAATGGGTGCGCGTATCCGACGGCGGACCCGCATTGAAGCTGAAGGTGAAATTAGGATGAAAAACATTGATTTGATACAAGATATTTTGAGCAAGCAGCAGGGCGCGGACGACTTCGCCGTCTGCGCGACGGACACAAGCTCCTACGAGCTGTTTTTCGTGCGCGGAAAATTGGAGACAGTTCGCAAATCCGTACATTCGTCGGCGCAGGCGAGCCTATACGTCGACCACGACGGCAAACGCGGCAGCGCAAGCTTCGGGCTGGACGAAAGCGCGGACGCGGAGGAAATAAAGCGCAAAGCGGCGGAAGCCGTCGCAAGAGCGAAAATGATTTTCGACGAGCCTTATACTCTGCCCCGCGACGGCAAACGGCTTGACGCGGAGATCCCGTCCAACCTGTGCGGCAAAGACGAAAAGCAGATTGCCGCGGACATAGCAAAGGCTGTAGAGCGCGCCTGCACACGGAAGGATTGCGGCATAAACGCGCTCGAGGTGTTTGTCGTGACAAAGACGACGTCCGTACGCAACGGCTCCGGAGTCGATAAAACGCAAATCAAGCACACGGTAAGCATAGAGGCTATCCCGACATGCGACGCAGGGGCGCAGTCGGTCGAGCTGTTCGAGGCTTATACGTTCGGTTCTCTTAACGTCGACGAAATCACCGAAGAAATCGCGGCGAGGCTGGACGACGCGGCGGCGCGCGCGAAAGCGGTCAAGCCCGATTTCAATCTCGAATGCCCCGTCATACTCAATCCCTATGAAATAAGGACTTTGTTTGAGGAAATCGTCGCCGACGCGGATTACGCAAGGGTATATCTGCGCTCCAATCTGCACTGCGAGGGAGATAATTGGCAAAGCGAGCCCACGGGCGATAAGCTGACCGTCACAATGCGCGGACTCATCGAAGACAGTCCGAACAGCGCGCTGTTCGACAGAGACGGCACGTCGCTGGAGGACAGGCTCATCATAGACGGCGGAAGGATCGTCGCAGGATACGGCGCAAATCGTTTCGCGCAGTATTTGGGACAGAAAGCGACGGGCGCGCTCGGTTGCGTAGACGTTGAATGCGGTAAAACTCCGACAGCCGAGCTGTGCGCGCTGCCTCATCTCGAATGCGTGTATTTGAGCGGATTGCAGGTCGACCTGTACAACGACTATATAGGCGGTGAAATTCGCCTTGCGTATTATTTCGACGGCAAGACCCGCGTTCCCGTGACCGGAATTGCCATGAGCGGCAAATTGAGCGAGGTGTTGAACACGATCGTGCTTTCAAAGGAGAGAACGGTGCTCGGCGGCTATCACGGACCTCAAAAGATACTGCTTGACAAAATGAATATATTCTGACATCCGCAAAGGCTAATTGTCAGGCAGACGAAAACGTGCTATAATCAGGCTATGGAAGATAAACGCAAAAAAAAGAAGGACGATTGGGATACCGGCGTCGTCATAGCGCCTATGAACGGCGACGAATTGCCCAAATACCGTCGCATGGCGTATCTCAACCGTGCAAAACGCCCTTCAAAGGAGGAGCGCAAGCAGGAGAAAACGAAATACACCAAAAAGGAAAGGCGCGCCATCATGCGCGGCGGCTTTTTGGCGATGCTGCCCATGTTTTTGGTGACGGTCGTGTCCTTTGCGCTTGTCATCGCCCTGCTGTACCTGTGGCTTAAGTGAAAATTTTCAAAAGAAAAACGCGCTCATGCGAGCGCGTTTTTTGTTTTGCTTTATTGCTTGGTGAAAGTTGCGTTATACACGTCGTCGCCGAAACCTCCCGAAAGATGCATTGCAATCGTGCCGTTATCGTTCAACGTTGCGGTGTTCTCACCGTCGTCATATGCTGCGAAATCGCTCAACGTAGCAACGTTTCCGCTTATGGTATAAGTGAAGCTATATGTTCCGTTATACGTGCCCGCACCCTTTCCGTCAAAGATAATGGTGTTGGAGTCTGAAGTATAAGTGCCGGCAAACGCGTCGAGAGTCTCCTCGACAACCTTTTCGAGCGCGACCTCATCGCCATCGGCTACCACGCAATAAACTGCGCCTTCTTTGAGATAAATTTCTACAGAGAAAGGATATTCAGACGACACCGTGAACGTATAACCGCCGCCGCTGCGCAAAGCGAGATCTGTGCAATCAGCTTCCGCTCCGTCATATCCGTACTCATACTTGACGCCGTCCGCTGTAATAATGAGTTTATCCCCACCGTATGTGCCCGGAATTTTCCACGTGCCGATATACTCGTCCGCGATCACGACAGCATCTGACGCACTTTCCTTGGTATAAGTGGCATTGACGCTCGAAAAACCATCAGAATCCTGTGACTTCACCGTCATTGTGCCGTCGTTCTCAAGCGTGCAGGTCCAATCCTCCCAGTTTGCAGAGAAAGTTGCAACGTTACCCGTAAAGGTATATTTGACGTTCTTGTCAAATATGCTGGATGAAGTTTCCATATAAACGTTCACCATGCCGAAGCCGTCGAAAGTCAAGATATATTTATTAGAGGCGTCAGTCGGAGGATTCCACTTGCCCGTGAAAGCGTCGCCTTGTGCCTTGGATACCGTGAACGCAGGATAATCGCTGTCCCCGTCCGTCCAATTTACTGTCAGCGTTCCCGAAGCAGGCGTACCTGAAATCGTGAAATTAAAGATAGACGCTGTAAAAGTTACGCTTCCGTTTGCGCCGACGGTATAAGTCATTTCAACGGGACCGCTGCCGTTGTTGAACGTGCCCTTGCCGAAGCCGTCGAAATAGAACGTCATGGTCACGCCCGCGCTTGTAGAGCCCGTCCAGCCGCCCTTGAAAGCGTCCTCCTCAACTACGGGTTCCGCAGCGGAAACAAAGCTCTTTTCGGAGTCGACACCGGAAAGATGAAGCGTCGCGACGACCTTGCCGCCCTCGACCACAAAGCTTGCGGTGTCATATCCGTTGAGATAATTATACATTTTATAGCTCAATACGGTGCCGTTCCAATTCGCGGTAAACGTGCCGGTGAGGTCGCCCAGCTTGAACGTGCCGTTTTCAACGTTGATAAAGAGATATTCGTTTTCGTCGGCTTCGTTCTTCCACCAGCCCGCGTTTGCGCCTGTGAAGTCGTTTATCTTCGTATCGACGGTTGCGCCGTCAAGAAGATATGCCGTGCCGTCCTCCGCAAGCAGAACGTCCTTATCCTGCTGCAAAGTCCAGATCTTGTCAACGCTGCTGTAAACGCCCTCTATCGTCACCGTGCCCGCCGTAACGTCTACGGTATACGTGCCGATATAGGTGCTGTAAGAATTGGCATACACCGCGCCGCCGTAGCCGTCGAGAGTCAAAGTATAGGACGACGTCGAGTTGAGTTGCTTATACATGCCGGCATACCCATCCGCCTCGAGAAGAGTGAACGTATTATCGGTGAAGTTGAGCTTTGCTCCCGACTCGCCGATCACGACGATATCCTCGCCGACCAAATAATAACCTTGGTCTGTCGCGCCGCCGACTACCGTGCCGCCTACACCGCCGAAGCCGTCGAGTTCCATAGTGAACGCATTGCCATCAATGGTGCCCGTATAAGTGCCGCGCTCTGCGCCCGCAAACTCGAATTTGTAGGAGTTGACTATCTTGATCGCATACTCGGTCTCATCAAAGGTCAACGTGACAATGGAGCCATCTGCGACCTCGCCCGTTATCGTTGCATAGCCGTAAACCTGCTCTTCCATGTTGGCGTATACCCACTGCTCATCGCTGCCGACGACGTGCTTGTAGAGATATACGTTGCCGCAGGAGTAAGACGCTTGCACGCTCGAGTCCTTTACCCACAAGCCTTTATAGCCGTTTTGGATATTGCCTACGTTATCCGTAGTGACGATATTGCCTTTTTCGTCGAACGCGACGGTCATCTCGTTTACTGTGGTTTGAGAATCGCTGATTACATAAACAAGCTTATAAGCCGATCCTTCCGCGATTATTCTCGCATATTGCTTGCTGCCGTTGAAGTCCGTCACGATACCGCCGTCGGTCACGACCAATTTCGTGCCCGCACTGTCCTTGACGTAAGTGCCTGCGAAATCGCACGCGGCGCCCTTTTCAAGCATATAGTCGCAGACGATCAGGTCCTCGTATTCGTCAAAGTATTTGTACGTCATCGCAAGCTTGTCGCCAAGCGCAACGATCGTCCAGGTCTTTGAGCTCAAGCATGCGCCGTTTGCGATCGTGATCGTTCCGTTTTGAAGCGTAAACGTCTGTCCCAGTATGCGGTTGCCCACCGTGATCAAAGGCGTACCGTCGCTCTTTTGCGTGAAGAATACGGACATCTTGTTTTCGTCGTCCGCAAACGTGCCCGTGTAGCTGTCTTCGTTTGCATAATAAGCGGTGAAGGTCATATCGTCGGTGACGACAAGGTCTTTTTCCGCCTTGACGCCCGCTTCGCTCCAGAAGCCGACAAACGTAAATTCATCCTTGTTGAGCGTGGAGGGAATGAAGCCCGACGGTATCGTAGTCGCCCCCCCCTGCACTTTATCGAGAGCCTTCTCGACCGTATCCATACCGTCGCAGACGAACGTCAGATAATACGTCGTCCTTGTGAACTGCGCCACAAACGTGGTCGACGCGTCAAAGGTCATGTCCTCGACAAACTCCGTCGTGCCCGCAAACCAACCGTCAAAGCTGAAGCCCTTCTTCGTCGGGTCTCCGGGAATGTCGCTGTCTGCAAGGGCCGCGTCCTTGTCTATAGTCACCTGCTTGACGACTTCGTTGCCGTTTTTGAAGACGATGTTGACCGTTGTCTCCACAACCTCTTTGGTGTAGGTCTTGGATTTGTATGTGAGAGTGTTGCCATCGAAAGTAATGGCATCTTCTTTCATTGTACTCCCAGTACCAGCCGGGCTCATTTTATAATTTACAAAAAGCAATCCATCTTTATCCACAAGTTTAGCATAGAAATATCCGCCCGTACCAGTCTGACCAAATTGACCGAGTATTCCGCTGTCAGTAATCATGAAAATATTTTGTTCATCACACTTCCATGTTCCAGCATATTGAGCGAAAGCAGGGTCAGCATTGGCTTTTGTAAGAGTATAATTAGTCCTACTGTAAACCATATTTATTTTTTCGCCGTCGCCAGTTGCAATAAGATTGTTGGTGGCAGTACCTGAAACAATACCTGAATTCGTATCGAATGTGAAATTGTCTCCTTTGAATCCGCAACCCCATGCTATAAGCTTATTGTCATCGACGGTGAGTATCATTGATACTTTGTTAGTTTCGTCGATATATGCGCCTGCAAAATCCTCAATCGTGACATCGGGGGTCGGCGTATTGACAGCCGAAAGCGTCACATCAACATAGCCGCCGTTATCCTTGAGTTGGATTGTGCCGTCACCGTTTATCGTTAGCGTTTTTCTGTCACCGTAATTGTCCAAGCAGGTGAGTTTTTTCTCTGTCTCGTCATACTTGACGGCAATCCAATCTTTATACTCTCCGTTGGACTGGCTGTCACATTTGAATTGGGTTGCGTCAATTATGATGTCATACGTCATCGCAAACCAACCGCTGCCACCCGTTCCGTTCCAATGACCGTAGAATTCCGCGGGAACCGCTATCGGGTCGGTGCCCAGAGGCTCGACGAGCTTCGCCGCGTCGTCGCTGCCCACTTTGTACATGAGCTGCGTACCGTCAAAGTAAATCTGCGCCTCAAAAGGCGAGGTGTATTCGCCGGGATAGCAAGCCTTGACAGTGTAGCCGCCGCCCTGACGCGCGCTGACGCCCGTAATGATAGCGGTGCTGTAGTCCTTTATTTCAATAGAGTTTGCGGTGATCGTGACCGTCTTGATGGGGTTGGAGCCCTCAACCTCGTACGTACCGACGAATTCCTGCGCAAAGGAAGGAGCTTGCCATACCGTCAAGGTGTAGATCGTGCCGTTCAACTCCAGGCACCAGCCGCGATACGTGTCGTTGACAAGCATATATGTCTTGCCGCTTGCGGTGAACGTCCAGGCGTCGTCCTCGAAGGTCGTATCTTCGATCTCAACGTCCGTTTCGCCGACTTTGATCTTATCCGCGGATATGATGACGCTTATAGGCGCTTTTGACGGATTTTCCGCAAAATACGTGTTACGCAACGCCGCAGGGAAGCTGCGGGTGAACTTTGCCGTGACCGTAGCGGTTGCCGCCGCAACGTAATTCTCCGTGACCTTTGTCGTGCCGATATACCAGCCGTCAAAGGTTGCGTCGCCCGTGGGTGCGGTCGGGTCGGCAGGAATTTGCTGCGCGGTCAAAGCCGTGTCCTTATCCACCGTCAACGTGGCAACGGTCGTATCTCCGTTTTTAAATGTGAGCGTGACCTGCTGCTGCTGTATGGGGCTGAACTTCGCAGTTGCGGTGACGTTGCCTGCGACGGTATAGCCCGCCGTGACCTTCGTCGTGCCGACAAACCAGCCGTCAAACTTCTGTCCTGCGGGAGCGGTCGGGTCGGCAGGTATCTGCTGCGCGGTCAATGCCGAATTCTTATCAACGGTGACCGTACTGACGGTCGTTTCTCCGTTCTTGAATACGACGGAAGCTTGCTCCGCAGTGACGGGCTCGTATTTAGCGGTCGCCGTGACGTTGCCGGTCACCTTATAACCGGCCTCCACCTGCACCGACTCTATAAACCAGCCCTTGAATTCCTGTCCTGTTTTTGTAGGCGCCGCCGGGATCTGTTCCGCCTTGAGCGCCGTACCGCTGTCCACCGTAACGGTATCGACAGTGGTCGTTCCGTCCGCAAAAGTGACGGTATATTGCTTTGGTTTTTGACCGTCGTTGCACGCGACGAGGACGCTCATCGTCATCGCCAGCACAAGGACTATAGCCAAAATCGCAAGACTGACCTTCCTTTTGTTCATAGTTATATCTCCTTTTATGTAGAATATCTTTTTCATTGCGCGGATACCTTATTAGTATTTTACAAAAACGGGTATACTTGCGCCTATTTTATTGTTTATTTTAACCCCGCTCGACAACGCGTGTCAAATCATTTTTTCGTTATTATACAAAAAATTGCATTTTATCTTTCAAAATTTGCAAAATTATGCGAAAAATCCGCGGAACATTCAATAATAATTTATTTTTATACAAAAGCGGAGCGCAATGCGCTCCGCTTTTATACGTTGAATACGATCATGCCTTTATCATCGTGCCGCTGTACGAATATTCTCCGCGCATCATTGTAAACGCAAAGCTGTCGTTCTCGTTATTGTAAACCATTGTGAAATCAAAATCCAAGTTGTTATAGCTTCCGCTCGCCGTCAAGGTGTTTGTCCAAGGGTCATACGATGCGGCGAAATCATGTCCGTCGTAGGTCAATACTCCCGCGACCGCGATAGAAACGGTGCATTGAGCGCCCTCCGTGCCCATGCCGACGCCCGTTATCTTACCCGTCCATTCGCCGCAAAGCGCCGCGGGAATTACCTCGGTAATGTCGCCGCCCAACGTCAGCGCAACGCTTTCATTGCCGTATTTGAGCACGCGCGTTTGCGTATTGAAATAATAATCCGTTCCGTCAATGGCAAAGATGACTTGGTTTATGCCGTCGTAAATGGATTTAAACGGCTCGCCCTTATATGTTCCCGTCATATCCGCGCGCAGATTGAACACCACCGCGGTGCCGTCGGACTCCTCGCCGGTATGGCTTCCCACTATTTCGGCTGGAAGCGCGGGCGGATTCATCGATCCATTGTAGCCTTCCTTATAGAAAGACATTTCGTCCGCCTGATATCCGAAGTCGCGGCTGTACACCACCTTTTTGTCGTAGTAGAAAATCAAATTGGCATGCTGCGTTTCGTTGAAATCCACGCCGACGCCGGTCGCGTTCTTTGTATAATACCCCCAGCCTGTGCCGTTCATGCCCGACCAATTATATCTGTACTCCTGATAATCGTAGCTGTAGTATATCAATGTTGCGCCGCCGAAGCCGTCCAATACAAGCTTATAATACTTCTTGATAAACAGATCCATCCTATCCGGCGCTTGAGTGCCGTCCTCCTGCCACAGATTTACTTTCACCGTTTTATCGTAATACCACACTCCCCGGTACTCGTCGCCTTCGACGTCGGTAACGACGTTATCGGCGGCTTTTGCGGCGGTATAGTCAAATGCAAACAGCTCGTCGTCGTCCATGAATGCGATCACAAGATTACCTTTCACCTTATATTCGCCGGACAGCTCGCCTATTTTAATGCCGCCTATTCCGTTCAGAGTCAGGGCTTTGCCGTTGCGGGTATAATCGCCCGCTTCCGCGCCTATAACATGGATGGAATAAATGGGCCTTGTATAGTAGGCGTTTTGCTGCGCAAGATACTTCACTCCGTCAATGGTGACGACCGTGTCCGCCTCGAAAGTTCCGCTTATGCTTGCGGAAGGCTGATAAATGCCGTTTTTCATCAAATATACTCTGCCGTTGTACTTGAACACCACGTTTCTGATGTCTTTATCAATCACATAGCCGCGCATATCCGTATCCTTCACCGATATATCGTCTTCTATGCCCACCAATATGACGTTGCGCACCGCGCCGCGGTTGTAAACGCCGTGCAGAATGTCCGCGCTTTCGTCGTACGTCAACGTGGATATATATCCGTCCACGCTAAATCTCAATACGTTGCCGAAGGCGTAATACACGCCTCGCGTGACGCTCAAGCCCGTCAATATCTCCGCCGAACCGTCCGCATAAAAACAAATATGATAAACATCCTGATACGCCGGGTCGGAGCTGCTTAAATAGGATATCGCGTATTTGCCTACAAACGGCTTGTCGGAATAGTCCGGAGCGCCCATTTTGCTGAAGACTCCGTCTATAGACTCAACGCCGTTTTTGCCTACAAAGTTTAACGTGACGGTAAAGTCCTCTTCGTTCACGGTGATCGTCATCGATGAAAAATACTCCGTCAACGCGCCGCCCGTCACGCTCAATACGTTGGCGGTGTTTTCGATAAACGTGCCGCTTATCGTCTCCGTGCTTATCCTTGCGCTATTGAGCGAAACTCTGTCGTTGCTGAAGGTTATCACGTCGCCCGTAGCGGAATAATACTCGCCGAAGTACTTAAGCTCCGTTCTTGTAAAGGTATACGGGATTTCGCCCGTAATGCCCGCGTCCATCAAAAATTCGAACGTGTCGCCGGATATCGTGCCGCTCACGTCGCCCGTGCTGCCGAAAAACTCTATGAGTATATGCACGCCGTCGGTCCTATAGACGCCGTTGGTAGTGCTGCTGCTTACCCACTTGCACGTGCCGTCGTCCATAAGCTGTATCACGCCGGCCGGCCTCGTCTCATGGAAATTCGATTCTCCCGCATATAGACCTGCGATCCCGCTCAAATCCTGCCAACGCGCCGTAAACTCGATATTCTTGAATACGGGCATATAGAACCTATAACGCACGTTTGCGGCGTATTCCCAATCGAAAAACACGCTGCCTGCTTTCTTTGCGGGAGCGTCCAATTCTCCCAATATGCCGTAAAACTCGTACGCCGCCGTATTCGCCGACAGACTTGTCTTCACGCCCGCATTATCTAGCGTAACCGTCGCTTCGTTGCGGATATCCTTCGCGCGCACGCTAGTGGGCACAAATCCGTCCGTCCAGCTCTGTCTGTCCCAATTGAGCGTGTTAATTGCCCATGTAATATCGGGATCCTCCGCAAGCTCCGTTCCGAGCATGTTTCTGTTTTGCGCGCCGCGCAGCGAAGCCTTATAATAGCTGTTGACGACCGCCACGCCCGCCGAATAGGACATCTCGTAATTGTCGCTCGACGCATATCCGATCAAGCCGCCCATATAACTCGAATACACTGAATTTGTAGGCTTGAGGGCGCTCACCGTGCCGACGTACACGCTGTCCATGATAAGAGCGTCCGAGGTGCAGGTGCCGATAAGTCCGCCCGCCCATGATGAAAGCTCCGTAGCGGTGGCTTTCACGCGCATAGTGCTTATACAGTTGATGACGGACACGCCCTCGCTGTATATCTGGCCGACAATGCCGCCTGACGCCTGACCGCCGCCTATCTCGCCCGCCGTTGCGCTGTTGATAATACTCGCCGCGTTACTCGAGTTGTAAATCCAGCCGTGCAAGCCGCCGACAACGGAGGCCTCCAAGGTAGGTTTAGTATCGTCGTCTTCAAACGCGCCGGCAATAATGTTTACGTTTGCATAGCAGTTTTCAGTGAAATATACCTGCGCCAGACCGTCGTTGCCATACGCCTCCCAACAGCCTACAAGTCCGCCGATCGCGGACGCGTTGGCTTTGTACAGCCTCGCCTCCAAGGTACCGCTGACGCTCACGCCGACGAAGCTTGTCTTTTTGGCGTATCCCGCAACACCGCCGAAATACGTCCCTATAGTATCTACGTCCGCGCCGCTCTCCACGATATAATGTATATTCTCAAAGGATACGTTCTTTATCGTCGCGTTGTTCGTAATGCCGAAAAAGCCTGCGTACACCCTCCCGGAGCGCGCCGCTCTCTTTATCCTGACATTGCTTATTTTATGACCCGCGCCGTCAAAAACGCCCTCGAAGAACGCGTTTACGGTAATATTGTTGCCGTCTTCGTCCTCATAAGTCGTTATCGCGCCTACGGGCGTAAAGCCGCTTGCGAGCGAACTCATGTCGATATCCTGACCGAGGCGGAAATATGACTTGTAAAAGTCCTTGTTGGCCTCGACCTGCGGCGCGTTCACTCTGGCGGAAAAATTTAATATATCGTTTGCCGTCCACAGCACGTACGGATCGTCCTGCGTGCCCTTTCCCGTCATAGAGGTCGGGATCGCCGCCTCCCATTTGGCGATAAGCGTGATATCGCTTGCGATAGGCGTATCGAAGTCAAACTCAATCCCGTGCAACGTCCAGCAAACAAACCTGAAGTTTTCGCGCGTCGGGCTTGCGGGCTCCATAGCCGTCTCGCCCTTTGGCACGGATTGCGCAGGGGTGTTGACGCCGTCTCCGCCGAAGCTCACAGTGAATACGTTCTGCTCCCATTTCGCAAGAAGCGTAATGTTGCCCGTAACAGGCGTATCGAAATCAAACTCCGTTCCGTTAAACGTCCAGCATACGAAAGCATATCCCGTTCTCGTGGGATTTGCGGGCTTTTGCGCTTTCACGGTCGCGCCCTCTTCGACAACGGCCGTCTTGATGACCTTGTTCTCTTCTTCGCTCCTGAACACGACGTTGAAGGTCGTCGCCGGCTCCCACTTTGCAAGAAGCGTGATATTGCCGGTGACGGGCGTATCGAAATCGAACTCCGTTCCGTTCAACGTCCAGCACACGAAAGCGTATCCCGTTCTCGTGGGATTTGCGGGCTTTTGCGCTTTCACGGTCGCGCCCTCTTCGACAACAGCCGTCTTGATGACCTTATTCTCTTCCTCGCTCCTGAACACGACGTTGTACTTCGCCGCCGCAGGCTCCCATTTGGCAACAAGGATAATATCCTTCGTGACAGGCGTGTCAAAGCTGAACGGCTCGCCGTCCAGCTCCCATCCGACAAAATTATAATCGTCGCGCACGGGATCGGTTACAGGCGTAGCTGTCTTGCCTTCCTCAACGGATTGCGCTGGAATATTCACGCCCTCTCCGCTGAACTGCACCCTGTAATATTTGGTATTATTGCATGAAGCAAACGAAACGCAGGTTACCGCCACAAGCAAAACTGCCAAAATTGCTATAAATATCTTCTTTTTCATAAGCTTTTTCTCCCGCCTGAACGGCTTATCGCATAGGCTCACGCCTCAATAAGCCAAATGGCTTTGCCGCCGTCCTCGGTCTCGAATTTGATCGCGCCGTCCACGGCTTGGAAGCTGATATCATATACAAGAGTATATTCAAAATGAGTGCCGTCGCCCTCTGCGTCGGGCACGCGCTCGTATGAATAAATACCCCAATCGTCATCGCCTTCCATGCGATAGGTATACCTTATCTCGTCGCTTACGGCTTCACCGTTTGCGTCGATATCCGTAAACGTCGCCGCCGCCAGCAAATAGCTGTTTTTGCTCGACCCGTCTATGACAAGCTTCACGGATTTATCAGCATTGTAATACACGCCCATGAGCTCGTCGGGAATGTATGCGACGTTATACGGCTCAAGCGTGCCGGACGAACCCGCTCTTGCAATGATCACGGTGTTTTCATCCATATAAACGAGATAGCACACAAGCGACGACATGTCGGAAACATATACGGATAATGTGTTGTTCGTAACCTGCGACAGCACTACGGAGACGCCGTTCCACGTGCCTTGCGCAACGCCGTCCTTATCAAGCATATTCGTACAATCGAGCTCAAACGGGCCGTCAGTGCCGAAAACCGTATAGACCTTGCCGAGTATGTCGTTGTAAACGCCCAAAGCGCCCGCTTCTTCGCCGCTTGCGTCGGAAAGAGTCATAGTCGCAATATCGAGCGTATAAACCGTTCCGCCGTCGGCGTTTGTGATAACGACCGCGCCGTTTTCGCCGCTTATGGTGTATTTATACTCATGCGCAGCTCCGTTTGCGTCAGTCATAGTCACGATTCCGACGCCGCTGTTGCCTCTGCCGTCAAAAGATATACGCTTGAAACCCGCGCCCTGCCAATCGTTTTCGCTCAATTCGTCGGGTCGCGAGAACACGGTCTCCTCGCCGTCGGTCTTCACGACGATATCGCTACCGTCGCCTGCGACCGTATAAGTTTTTTCATTGTAAACAAACGTAGCCGTCGCCGTATCTCTGTCATACGTGTATGCGACTACGCTCACCTTCCCGCCGTCCGTCACTGTGAGCTTGCCGCTCACGTCCCAAACCGTGCCTGTCGTGGGAGAAGTAAAATGGATAAAATACGCTCCGTTTCCGTTGAAATCCAGCTTCATGCCGCTTGCGCTGTTCCACACGCCGTAGAATTTATCCGTAAACGTCATCTGATAATCGTCGACAAGCATTCCCGAGCCGGGCGTATACATTGCCATAGCAAGTATCGTAGCACCCTTGTCGGACGGCGGCACAGCGTTGCCGAAGCCGTAATTGGAGGTTCTGTAATAAATATTTAGTCCGTCGCCGTCGGGATTGTACACATACGTGAACTGAATGCCGTAGCTGTCGTAGCCCACGCCGTATCCGTCTTTATTTATGCCGAGCAAAACAAACTGATACTCTATTTCAAATTTTTCCGTCCACGTGCCGATGAAGCTGCCTTCTCTGCCCATAACGAGGGTTTTTCCGTCATATTCGACAACCAAATAGCCGTTTTCGTTGAAATAGGCCGAAAGTCCGTCGGATACGAGACGTCCCTCTTCGACGGAATAAACAAAGGATCTATTGCCGATCTTCGCAGTGTTTACGCCGTCTATACGCAAAACGGTACAGTCGTTGTAATCGCTCTCCCATACGCCGTTGAATTCGTCGTATTTAGTGATGGACAGCGTCGATCCGTCGCTTGTGGACATCGTCAGACCGTCGTCGCTCAATCTTGCGGATACGACGCGGTTGCCTATCTTGAGCGTGACACTTCTGTTGACGATTTCATAGGTGAATTGGTTTCCGTTTGAAATTGCGCCCGTTCCGTCCGCGTTGAAGGTATATACCGTCGTCTGACCCTGCGTATACCAATCGCCCAGAATGCCGTTGTCTCTTATCGCATTTATTTTGTTGCGCGTTTGCTCCAGCGTTCCGCCAAAGAACTCGCCGTCATAAATAGACAGTCCGTTTTCTGTAAATTCGACGTAAAAATCACGGTATGCGTTATATTCCGAAGTGGAAAGGTTAAAGCCGAGATATACGAAATATGCGTCGTGCACAACCGCTCTTTCGCCGTTGAAAACGTACATATAATACGAGCGTTTTCCGTCGCCGAGCATCGTCATCATGCCATTATCGTCAAACGTAAGCTTGACGTCGGTAGTACCGATAAGCGTATAAAACTCGCCTTGCATTTTGGAGTAATCCGCAAATCCGACGTAGATCGTCACGTCATGCCCCGTGAGCATAAACGACGCGGGAACGCGACGCGTATGCGCCTCGTCGAGGAAATAGCCGTAAGATATATCGCCGTTGTCCGCAGTCAGAGTGTTGAAGCCGTCGCCCTCGAAAATATAAGACACGGGCAGATAGGAATACAGCAAGCTTTGCGAATTGCCCATATCCTCTATCATTTTATCGAGCGTGACCTCGCTGTGGTCGTTGTACGCGGAGCCGAACTTAAACGTCACGTTCATCTTCACGGTGCCTATTCCCGTCGCGTCGGGACAGATTCTGCCATCTGCGGAGGTCCACTCCGTAGCAGCCCAATCCATAAGCGCCAAAACGTCGCTCAACTTTGAAACGTCATAGGTTGCTCCGCCTGACTCAACAGTGTTGCCGCTTGCATAAACGTTGTTTATAAACAATGTCGAAAATTGATCGACGTTTGCATAATCGTTATCTCGCACAAGACCGGCTATGCCGTACCATTGCGACGTAGAAGCGCCCGAAGCGCCGCCCTTTACAGAGCTCAAGCAATAAGCTACCGTATTCTCGTTATACGTCTCGCCCACAATACCGCCTACTATGGGATTTTCGGTCTCGCCGTTCACTCTCAACGTGCCGGTCGCTATACAGTTGTCTATCGACGCGAGCTCTCTCATGAAGCCGACTATGCCGCCGGCTCTTCGCGTCAAGCCCTCTATCCGTACGTTCGCCGAGCAGTTGTAGACGTTTGAAACGGAAATACTGCCCAAACCGACCATCGCGCCGACCACGCCGCCGATCGAAGTCATCTCCTTCGAGCCGGAGGACATTATCTCCGCGTCTACGGAGCAATACGAAACGGTAGCGGTATACGCGTCGTCCAACGTTGAGCCTTCGCCCTGCATAAAGCCGACGATACCGCCCGCCATAACGCTCAAAGAGGACACGTCCGCGTCGTTGACGATCTCTATAGAGCCGTTAAACACGCAACCTATAACGTCCGATGCGAAATTGTATCCCACAATTCCGCCGACAAACTTTGCGCTGTCCGTCGCGAAGACGTCTATCTGCGCCTCTACGGCGAGGTTCTTTATGACCGCATAGTTGATAAAGCCGAAAAGACCCGCGACCTGATAATCGTCGGACAGATTGAAGTTTTTCACCATATGTCCGTTGCCGTCGAACGTACCTCTGAACATCGTGTTGAGATACATGTTGGCGCCGGTGCCTATCGGGTCGACGATTTCGCCCTGCAGATCGATATCCGCGGCAAGCTTCACGTAGGCCGTGTTAAATTTTTCATCGGCATTGTTATTCACGCCGTCGGTAAAGGTCTTAAGTTGAGAAGCGGTCGATATTATATACGGGTCAAACTCCGTGCCGCGTCCCGTCATGGGCGTGTTGTCGCGAGACAGCCCCGATATAGAAACCGTGACCTCTCCGCTAACCACGAAGGAATACACCCCGTTTGCGTCGGACTGCACCGTTTCCACGCCCGCAGTCACAACGGGAACGCCCGTAAAATACGGCGATATTTTGACCTTAAAGCTTATTTTCGTCCCCAGATCGGCGCTGCCGGGAGCCGCGCCGTCAAACACAAACTTTGCGCTGCCGTCGTTGCCGTTATTCCAATGTATAGCGACCGGACGTCCCTCGATGGGCTTCCATTTGGCGATCAGCACTATGCTGCTTTGGATTTTCGTGCCGAAATCAAACGCAGTATCCTCGCCCTCCAACGCCCAATACAAAAACTCGCAGTTGGTTTTCGTGGGAGCGACGGGCTCGACCACCTGCCCGTTCAACACGGTGCGCACAACGTCGGGTTTGCCGTTATCGTACTTATACGTCACCGTAACGGACGCTTCCTCGTCTTTTTGCCAGATAGCGACCAAAACTATGTCGCCGTCGATTTTCGTATTGAAATTGAAGGGAGCGTTTTCGCCCTCCACCGCCCAATAGGCGAATTTGAAATTCGTTTTTGTCGGCGCAGACGGTTCCTCGACCTGCCCTCCTATATTGACAGCGACGTTCCTGTCGGGTTGCCCGTTGTCGTATTTGAAAGTGACGGTCGCGGGAGTCGCTTCTTTCCATTTTGCCGTAAGCACGATATTTGCCGTCAAGGTCGTATTGAAATCATATTCCGCGTCGCTTCCTTTAAGCGTCCAATATTCGAAAACATGATCTTCCTTTGATGGATCTGCCGGCTTCACGGCTTTGCCGCTCTCGACGACGTCGACCTTATAAACCTGGTTTTCGCCGAGCTCAAACGTGACGGAAAATCCCCACTTCGGCACAAGCGTGATGTTTTGCGTTATCTTCGTGTCGAAGTCAAACGGGTCGCTTTGCCCCTCCAACGTCCAATACAAAAACGTATTGCCGTCCTTTGTCGGATTTGAAGAAGGCTCTTCGACTATTCCGTTCTTGTCGGTTTTTACCTCGACGGTGGTACGTTTTCCTCCGCCCAACTCCGCGTACACGAACGTCACCGTTTTCTCTTTCGTTTTATCGCACGCAGCAAGAGCAAAAACGGACGCGGCGCAAAGCGTCAGTATGAGCAGCGCCGCAAGAAATTTTTTAAAATTGCTCTGTACGTTTTTCATCGTAAACTCCTTTAGCTCTCCGCAGACTCTTCCGTTTCTTCTATCTCATCCTGCGGATAGAGGTGGCAGGCGACGTAATGTCCGTTGCCGTAATCCTTGAATTGAGGCTCCACTTCGCAACAAATATCCATGCATTTGCTGCATCTGGTGTGGAACTTGCATCCTCTCGGCGGATGCGCGGGCGACGGAATGTCGCCCTCCAATATGATGCGCTTTATTTTTGTATCCGGATCCGGTATGGGCACCGCGGAGAAAAGCGCTTCCGTATACGGGTGCATCGGATTGGAAAACAGATCCGTCTTGGAGCCGAATTCCACCATATTGCCCAAATACATGACCCCGACCTGATCGGATATATGCTCCACGACGGACAAGTCGTGCGATATAAACATATACGCGAGGTTGTCCGACTCCTGCAGATCCTTAAACAGGTTTATCACCTGCGCCTGTATGGACACGTCAAGCGCGCTTACAGGCTCGTCGCAAATTACAAGCTTGGGCTTGAGCGCAAGCGCTTTTGCGATGCAGATACGCTGACGCTGTCCGCCCGAAAACTCATGCGGATATCTTTCAAAATAATGAGGCTGCAATCCGCACTTGAGCATTATATCTACTATATAATCCTTATAATCGGCTTTTGAGACGATTTTATGCGTTTTGACCGCCTCTCCGACGATTTCGCCCACCGTAAGTCTCGGCGAAAGCGAGGAATACGGATCCTGAAAAATCATTTGAAAATGCGGGCGCATTTTTCTCAACGCTTCGCCCTTGATATTCTCGATATGCTTCCCGTCGAATATTATCTCGCCGGCAGTCGGCTCATAAAGCCGCAATATCGTCCTGCCCAGCGTTGTCTTGCCGCAGCCGGACTCGCCGACTATACCGATCGTCTCGCCCTGCTTGAGGTTGAAGGAAACGCCGTCCACGGCTTTGAGGTATACGTTTTTCTTCTTGTTGAAATACGTCTTTATTGGAAAGTATTCCTTGAGGTTTTTCACCTGCAACAAATACTGCTCGCCCGACGCGTCGCACGTCGCGCCCGACGGACAGGAAGCGCAGCTTCCCGTGCAATAATCGGCGGACGGAGTCTCTATCTTGCTTTCCGGCGCTATGACGGCGTCGGAAGCTTCCTCGTTCATAAGTTTTTCTATCTCGGTACGGGTGGTTTTGCTCATTCTTCACCCTCCTTTTTTTGCAGATCCTGATATCTGTGACATGCCACGAAGTGCGTAGGCGACACCTGCACCATTTCCGGATAGTCGCCGCGACACGCGTCGCAACGCATATCGCATCTGTCTTTGAAATAACACGTAGACAGCATGTTTATGGGATTGGGCACGTTGCCGGGAATGCTGTACAGTCTGTCGACCTCTTTGCCAACGACGGGCTTGCTCTTTTGCAAACCGATCGTGTAAGGATGAAGAGGATTTTTGAAGATCTCTCTGACGGTACCCTTCTCCACGACTCTGCCCGCGTACATGACCACGACGTAATCCACCATTTCCGCAATGACTCCGAGGTCGTGCGTGATAAGCATTATGCTGCCGCTTATCTTGTCCTTGACCTCGCGCAGCAAATCGAGTATCTGCGCCTGTATCGTGACGTCGAGCGCCGTTGTAGGCTCGTCGGCGATTATCAGCTTCGGATTGCAGCACAGCGCCATAGCTATCATCACGCGCTGTCTCATGCCGCCCGACAGTTGGTGCGGATAAGATTTATAAACGTGCTCCGGCATCGCTATACCCACAAGCTTAAGCATCTCTATGCTGCGCCTTTTCGCCTCGTATTTATCTGCGCCGCCGACATGCAACAAAGTCACCTCGTCCAACTGATAACCTATAGTAAACACGGGATTGAGGCTTGTCATAGGCTCCTGAAAAATCATTGCGATTTCCCTGCCTCTTATCGACGACATGTCGGATATGGGCATTTTTGCTATATCAAACACTTCCTCGTGCTCTTCGTATTTCTTCTTAAACCTCGGATTGCCCCTTTTGTTTAAAGCCTGCACCATGACGGGATTGCCGTCCTCGTCGAGGACGGGAGTACCGTCGTCGTCAAGCTCTTCGATCATGACGGGTTCCATGCTGACCTTTTCGAACTTCGGCTTCCCGTTTTTATCCACAGCCTGCTTGAGCACGGGATTGCCGTCCTCGTCAAGCACGGTGTTGCCGTTTTCGTCCTTGACCTCTTCCATGATCGGCTGCGGGTCGGCGGGAGTGCGCACCGTGGAACGGAAGCGGATGCTTCCGCTGACGATCTGTCCCATGGGACCCTGCACAAGCTGCATGAGCGACAGGCTTGTGACGGATTTGCCGCAGCCCGATTCGCCCACGACGCCGACCGTAGAGCCTTGCGGGATATCGAAGGACACGCCGTTGACTGCCTTCACCACGCCGTTATCCGTAAAGAAATACGTGTGCAGATCGTCAAACTCCACGATATTGCGCGGGTCGCGCATTTCGGTGACATAATCCTCGCGCTTGTACGCCTTGCGTTTGCGCTGCAATTCCTTTATCGTGCGCGTATTGCTTTTGGCAATCTCGCGCGATTCTTTTGCGGATATATAATGTTTGTTTTTCTGTTTCTTTTCTTCCTGCTTCATGTCCTATCTCCTTGCCTTGGGGTCGAACGCGTCGCGCAAGCCGTCGCCGACAAAGTTGAACGCGAGCACTGCGAGGACGATACAAATTCCCGGCGGTATCCAGAGGTTGGGATACAGCCTCAACGCCGTATTGTTTGCCGCGGCGTTTATCATATTGCCCCAGGTGGCGTACTCTGTGGGAAGACCGATGCCGAGATAACCGAGGGTCGCTTCCGTAAGTATAATGCCGCCCAAGCCCAGAGTCATAGATACGATAAGCTGCGGTATGACGTTGGGGATGAGATGCTTGAAGATCTTGCGCCCGACGGTCAAGCCGCTCGCTTCCGCGCTCAACATGAAATCCTGCTCTCTTAAGGACAGTATCTGACCGCGCACGAGACGGGCAGTGCCCGCCCATCCGAACAATGTCATCATCGCCATCAGTATGTAAAGCCTCGGCGCGCCGTAGACCTCAAGGGACTCCAGCGCAACGCCGACGATCATAAGCATAGGCATGGTCGGCACGCAGTTGAATATATCGACTATACGCATGATGACCTGATCCACCCACTTGCCGAAATATCCCGCTAAACCGCCGAGAAGCACGCCGAGTACGGTCTCCAGAATGACGACTACAAAGCCGATAGTCAGTGATATTCTGCCGCCGTACATCAATCTCGAGAGAATGTCGTAGCCCTTGTCGTCCGTGCCCAGAAGGTGCGTGCCGGAGGGCTTGAGATAGTTGCTCGGTCTCGAAACGTTGATGATATAAACCGTGTTGCTGCCGCCCTCCGTGGGATCGTACACGGCATATTCCGACGAAGTCGTCGGACCTATGGTGACGGGAGTCGCGTATTCCTCGGTGACGCTGTTGGAATAATCCGATTCCTGCTCGCCCCAAATAAAGGGGATGAAGTCAAACAGCGGTCCGAAAAACGAGAAGATAAACAGCAGGACGAGTATGACAAGACCCGTCATTGAAAGCTTGGAGCGGAAAAACCTCTTGAGAACGATGCGCCCGGGGCTCAATGTGCGTCCGGTGACCTCCTCGAGAGAGGGCTCTTCCTCCTCTGCGACATTCTCCGCCTGCACGACGTCCTCCGTCGGCTGGACGGCTTCGAGCTCCGTCACGTTTTCGACGATATCCGCCTCCTGCTCCTTCTGCACGACGTTATCGGTGATCTCCTCGCCGACGTTCACCATGACGGTATCGGTAGGATTTTGCGCGATAACGGGTTCGTTCGTGTTCTTATCCTTTTTCATATGCACCTCCTACCGTCCTATCTTGACGCGCGGGTCGACCACCGCGTACATCAGGTCGCTTATCAGCGTGCCTACGACCGTCAAGATGGCAATAAACATGTTGTATCCCATTATAAACGGCACGTCCGCAACGATAAGCGCGTCGTACGCCGTTTTACCGATGCCGGGGATACTGAAAACGGTCTCGGTGATCATAGCGCCGCCGAACAAGCTCGGCAGTATGCCCGCAAGCATCGTGACGAGCGGTATCAGCGTGTTTCTGAAAGCGTGTTTGTAAATGACAGTCTTTTCGCTCAAGCCCTTTGCGCGAGCGGTGCGGACGTAATCCGCGTTCAACGCCTCGAGGGTGTTTGTCCTCGTATATCGCATGAGCGAGCCAATCGACAGCACGACGAGCACGAACATAGGCAGCACCATATGCCACAGCGCGTCGCCTATTCGCACTATCCAGGACGCGTCCACGGGCAGCCAAGCCGCGTGTATGCCTCCGACCTCAAACCACCCGAGTCCGACGGAAAATACTCTTATAACTATTGCGGCGAGGAAGAACGTCGGCAAGCTTATGCCCATCATTGTGAGCACGGTGACGGTATAGTCAATGACGCCGTATTGATTGGTCGCCGCCTTTATGCCGAGCGGGATTGCAATGACGAATTGCAAAATCGTCGCGATAAACGCAATCGCAAACGATATGCCCATGTTTTGCTTTATGACGTCGCCCACGGGTCTGTTGTATTTGAAAGACATACCAAGGTCGCCGCGAAGCATGTTGCCCAGCCAAGTGAAATAACCTTGGAAAATGGCGTTGGATTTCTCTATGCCCTTTGCCTTGCGATAGCCGACATGGAGCTCGATTTGAGTCGTTTCGCCGTATCCGTCATCGCGGGTGAGAACGATTTGTCTTATCTTTGTCAAATCGTCCTTTTTCATTACGGGATTGCCGTCCTCGTCAAACTTGGGATCGCCGTTTTCGTCGACGTCCTGCACCATATCGCCGACTATCTCGAAGCTGCCGGATTCCTCCGTATTGAACACCACGTCAAATTCAACGGTGGCGTCCTCGTCAATCTCGTCCGCCGGAACGAGCTTTCTGTCAAGCACGTGTCCTATCTCATACCTGCCGTTTGCATAGAGCTTCAGACGGATGTCGCCGGAGTCATACGCCGCGAAGGTGGTGTTGCCGTCGCTCTTGGGGACATAGCCCGTGTACCAGGCAAAATATGTCTTTGCGCCGTATCTGACCTCCGACTCGTATGTATCGACCTTGGTGTTCATAGACATCTGGCGTCCTGCGAACTTGCTGCCCTTCCCCATTTCCATGGTCAAAAAAGCTTCCGGCATATTGAGACCGTATATTTCCTTTATACGGTCAATGTCCGCTTGCGACATCTGACCTTGAGAAAGCTGACTCGAATACTTTTGGTCGATAAAATCCGTAGGCATCATGCGGGAAAGCCCGTATATGATGACGGAAACGCCCAGCAGAATCAAAATCGCCAGCAACAGTCTTTTTACGATGTATTTCACTGTTTCCATATGTTTTCCTGCCTTTACGCAACGGCAGCCGTCGTTGCGCTTTTGCATTTACGCCCGCTTTACGCGCCGCGCGAAGCAAGCGTCAAAGGGCGAATAGAGCGCATATTCTACGGCAAATAATTGCCGTAGAAATACGCAGTTTGTTTATTTGGCATGTTAAGCCTGCGATTGTTATCAGGCTCTGTAGCTTATCTCCCAAATACGCGCCAACACTCCGCTGAAAGGAGAAACTTCAGCATCGGGACCGCTCTTTGTCCAATCAGGCAAAGTCGATAGATCAAGCAGATTCTTTTGGAAAGCAAACATATCGTTGCGCTGATAGGTGGGGAATTCGCACGCGAGTTCCATTATCAGATCAAGCGCTTCGCCGTAAATCTCAATACGTTCGTCTTGATCCGTCGTCTGTCTGCCCTTATCGATGAGGTCGCTCAATTCCGTCACGATGATCAGTTCGTCGCCCCATGCCGCTGGTGCGGTGCCGCCGATTATCTGCGCGTAACCCCAGTTCTTGACGGAGCTCGCCTGCGACTCCATGTGATAGACCTGATACATATCGGGGTCGATAGTGCTTGACCATGCGGCCGCCCAGACCTCGAGCTTGCCCGCGCTCAAATCGGTGAGAGCCGTTTGAGACGTGACGACCTTGATGTCGAAGCCGTGCTCGTTCAAAATCGTCTTTGCGTTGAGGAACATAGCGTACGCGGGGTGGTCGGTAGAGCCGCCGGCGATCGTAAACTTATAATCGAGCTTGTCAACGCCGAAGCCGGCAATGGTCTTTTGCATGACGCCGTCGCTGCCGCGATTATATCCCGCTTCGCTCAAAAGCATATCTATCTTTTCGCCGAGCTCGTCGTACGCATACGAAACCGCGGTGCCTATCATGCCTTTGGACGAATATACGGGGATATCTTTAGGATAAGCCCAGTTGTTGATGGACATAGGACGGTTGATCTCTTCCGCTATGCCTCCCTTGTAATAGCCGTCGAATATGAGCTGCGTCTTCATCGCAAGCATTATGGCGCGGCGCACGTTGACCTCCGGCACGAAGCGGGGATTGATGCCCACATAGCCGTAGCCGTTTGTGGAAACCATTCCGTTTTCCAATCCTGCGCGCTTGACAGCGCTCAGGTTATCCTGCGTTGCGCTGGGATCGCCGTAATCGATGTCGCCGTTGATAAGAGCGTTTATGATCTGGTCGGATTCGACGACCTTATACCTCAAATACTTAATCTTCGCGTTCTCAAGCTGCTCGCCCACTGTCTCGAAATAGGGATTGCGCTCATAGTAAACCATATTCATATTGAAGAATTGGTCGCCCGAGGTTGCGGGCTTGCCGTTTGCCGTCGACGCCATGTAGGGACCGGCGCCCATGGGCAGACGGATCTTGCTGGGGGCGTTGATAACCTCGTTCATGAACTTTGCGCTGCCGAATTCGAGGCCGAATTCGGTTTGGGGCTTCAGATCCGACTTGTTTTCGAAGCCGTCCGACGCGGCTTTGATATAGTTTTTGCCATCCCACGTGCCGGAATAGTAATACATAGGCGCAACCGTAAAGGCAAAGTTATATATCGCCTTGGGGTCTACCTCGTTCACCTCTATCGTGAGCACGTCAAATTCGCTTCCGAGCTCTGTGCCCTTAAAGTTGGCGGTTTTTCTTGTAGTGATACCGCTGATATTGGGGACTTGCCTTGTGCTGCCCGCAAAATAATCGCTCTTCGCTTCTTTTGTGAATTTGTCAAACATCGTCTCGGTCGTGTTCCAGCTTCTGCCGTTTATGACCTGTCTGAATTGAGAATACGTGATAAGCGTTATCGCCGTGCGCATCTTATCCCATTCCGTGCCTTCCAATTTAAATTTATCGCCCGTCTTTTTGACGATATCCATCGGGAATTCGGGGAAGTATGCTTCAAACGCAATGCCGACGCAGCAATCTCTGATAGCGGCGTTCAGCGCGTCTTTGCCTTTCTTGTCCGTAGGATTGAGGTTAAGGCCGTCCTTATTGTGTCTTTCCTGCAGATACGGAAGGATATTGTTGTTGTAGAACTTATTTGCCTCTTCCGTATCCAATTTATAGTTCTGATTTGCGTCCTTGTCATAGGTGCCGTCCGGTTTCTTTTTGAGGAACTCCGTCATGCCGCCGTCGTTGAGCATGAAGATTTGCCACACCTCTTTGAAGCCCTGCCAATCCTTATAGTCCTCGACGTTGATCGCGTTCCAGTCGCTTACGAGCTCGCTGTAAAACTCTCTTGCGATGACCGCGATATCCTCTATCGCGACCTTTTCCTTGTCCGCAAACGCGTCGCCCCAAGCCAGATCCTCTTCTGTGGGCTTATCCTCCGGTCTGCCGTCAAAATAACCCTTGATACCGATGTAAGTGATGAGGTCCTGTACGCGCTCGGTTGCCTTTGTCAGGAACTGCGACTCGAAATTGGCAAGCTGCTCGTTTGAAATGTCGCCCTGTATCTGCGTGCGGTAATTCTGCAAGCCGACGATATCCGTAGAATAAATCGTCGCAGAGCCCGTATACGCGGGGTCAAGGTATACGTACAGGTTGAACAGCACGTCCTTTATCGTCAAATCGAAGCCGTTTGACCACTTGATGCCTTTCTTGATAAGGAATTCATACGTGGTCGTCAGCGTCTTCTTACCCTCGGCGTCCTTGTTTTCCGTCACGGTATAGTCTTTGACGACGGTTGGCTCGTTCTCGCCGCACACGATTTCGCCCTTGACGCCCGTGCTCAACATGGAGATCTGCGTCAAGCCGATGATCGAGCTGTCATATGCCGATGTCGAGAAAAACGGATTGAATACGCCGTCCGGGGTCGAAATACTCATTGAAAACGGGGTTTTCTCCGGATTGCGCGTTTTATGACACGCAACGAGCGAAACCGCAACCGTGCAAATCATCAGCGCAGCCATGAGCATGACCGCAATTCTTTTAGTCTTCTTCATTGTCCTCTCCTTTGCTCTAATCTTGGAGCATTATATTAACCTGACTGTAGTCACAGTCGATAATGTTTTCACTCTTTGTCTGGTCTATGGCAATCCATTTGCTTCCGACTACGCCGCCGTTATACGTATCATAGGACAGCGTGCCCTTCAACGTCACGTTTTTGATCTTGGTCGTAGCTTCCGCCTTCCAGGCGAACAGACCGACGTACAAATCGATGGCGGGGTTCACCCAGGTCATATACGTCACGTCGACGTCTTCAAAGGTAATATCGTGGATATATGCTCTTGGTCCGAGCGCACCGAAGACGCCGCCCATATTTTCCGTATCGCCCTTGCTCGATTCGAGATCGCGTTTGATGCCTTTGACGACGTGTCCGTTGCCGTTTATCTCCGCATTGTATGTGACGTTGCCCCAAAGCGTCTTGCCCGTGAAATCGAGGTCGTCCATGAGATAAATACTGCCGCCGGCATTCAATATCCTCACAAACGTGTCTTCGTCCTCGACGAAATTCCAGCCCGCTCCGTCGATAAATTCGACGTATACGTTGATATCCTCCGTGCCGAAGACGTACGGCCATTCAAACTCCTTATCGCCGGTCATCGCCTCGTAGTATTTACCCCAGAAGGTTGCGCCCGGCTTTGTTGGCTCGCCTATCTTGGAGGGCTTGTTTCGGGTTGTCCCCGGCTTGCCCGATATAGAGCCGCCGACTTCCTGCCCGTCAGCTCTGTCGATAAAGTGGATCGCCGCTTCCTTCACAAATTTGGCGTAAAGCGTCGTGGGACCGCTCACTCTCTGCGTGGCGAAATCCCATTCCTTGTCCAAAAGGACGAAGCCGTTCTCGTCCTTGATCGCGTTGCCCTCTTCGTCAACCTGCGGCAAATACCAACCGACTATGTAATATCCCCTGATAGATTTTTCTTTCATCATGTTGTGATAACCGGGACGAATGGAGATAAGGCTGTTTGCTTCCTTGATGCCCAGCCATTGGTCTCCGAGAGCGCCATCCTCATCCACCAAATTGCCTTCGTTATAGTCGAACGTCACCAAAAATTCATAGCGATATCCTTCGTCGCCTTGGTCGCACGCGACCAAAACGGCGGATAACATGAGCGCCATCAAAAGGCAAACGGCAATTTTCAAAGTAGTTTTTTTCACTTTCATCACCTTGCGTCAGTCTCGTCACGAGACAGTGTTTCGTTTGTCCGTCTTGCGGAGTTTTGCTCTCCGCAAAACGGTATTTTAATATTTATTATTCCTTTTCCTGCGGGTCGTCCGCGGCGGGCTCTTCGACCTCGGCAGTAGCCTGCTCTTGAGCGACCTGCTCCTCGGGGCTCGCGCTGTTTTGAACCGCTACGTCCCCCTCCGTCTCGGACGCGCCGCTTTCTTGCTCTTGAGGCGTATCCTCAAATTCTTCGACGGCTTCGACGCTCGCCTGCTCTTTCGCTTGAGTCTCCTCAACCTCGTTCCCTGCGACAGACTCTTCTAAAGCCGCTTCTTGCGCCTGCGTCTCTTCGCCCTCACCACTTGCGGCAGCCTCTTCAAAAGCGACGTCCGCTTCTTGCGCTTCGGTTGCCTTGGATTTTTTCTTCCTGACAATCAACACAGCCGCCACCGCGCCCGCAATCAGCAACACCGCTGCGGGAATGACCGTCGCAAGAATTATCACAAGCGTGTTATCCTTGTCATTACCGGGCTGCGTCGGGTTGTAAGGAGGCAAATCGGGATTTCTTTCGACGTTTATGCGCAGATAACCCGACACCGTCTTCCCGCCGTAAGTGTACTCGATGCTCACGAAATCCGTGCCGTAGCGCAGCTTATCGGGCATCGGCACGTAAGTGACGATTTCCGTCCTCGAGCCGTCGGGATTTGTGATTTCCTCCGCCTCGCGCTTGCAGGGCTTGACAGTGAAATCGGTTACCTCGAGCTTTGAATCGTCGTCAAAGACGACCTCAACCACCATGCCCGTCGAATCAAACGTCTCAAGCTCCTGATACATCCTCTTATTTGGATTGCTGACAATCTCTATACCGCTCACGGTGACGGGGTGACCCAGCGCTGTTTTACGGTCGCGCAAAGCCTTTTCGGTATCCAACAGCTTCTGCACGTAATTCTTGAAGAATTCCAGCTGCGCGCTGTCTTCCTTCAGAACGTTATACGCTCTGCGAGCCGTGCCGACAAGCTTGCCTACTCTGCCGTTTGGCAGCACGTCTTCGATCGGCAACGTAGCGATCTCTTCGACCGTCGGGAACTGATTTACCGCGTTTATCGCCTCGTGGGTGATACTTTCCGCCATAATCTCATCGGTTTTTTCAACGGTATTAAAGTACATCTGCCAGATATACGTATCATATCCTCTTCCGTTGAGCGGGATAGTCATCTTCAGATCGAGAGTTTTGATAAGGCTCTCATTGTCGCCGAGGAAGCTGCCGTTTGCGATGACGAGAAGCTTATCGGTCTTAAAGACGAATTCATCGCCGAAGTTTGCGTTGTATCTCGTGAAGCCCGTATCATAAACCAAATCTGTATATTCGGACAGCAAAACCGGCGCGTCGACGCTGTTGAAGACGAACTCTCTCACGGCGCTGTTGAAGAAAGCAAAGCTTCCTATCGTCGTGACGGAATAAGGCAGCTCGACCTTATTGAGCTCGGCAACGCCCTCGAAAGCGCTGTCGGACACAAACACCGTGCCGTCAAGCACCTTATAGCTTGCGCCTTCTTTATTCACGGGATATTGCTCTATCACATATCCGTTGGTCACTCTCGAATACAGCACGCCGTCCACGGAGAAGAAATCGTCGCTGCCGTTTGCAACATCGATGCTCTCGAGCGTGGGAATATTGGCAAAGGCTCCCTGACCGTAGGCGCGTTCGTTACGGGTTTTGGTTTCCGTCACTCTATACTTCTCGTCGCGAATTTCCCATGAATATTTGTACGTGCGATAGTTAAACGCAGCTGGCAAATGCACCACTGTCAGGCTCGTGCCTTCGAAGGCGGACGCGCCTATGACCTGCAGCGCTTCGAATTTCACGTCGGTAAGCGTCGACACTCCGAAGAAAGCGCCGGCGTCAATAAATTCCGCCTTTGCAAGGTTCGCCGACGTAAGCTTCGTATTGCGGAACGCAAGCGCGCCTATCTCCTGTATATTGGACAGGTTTGCGGTCTCAAGTCCCGTATCGGCAAAAGCCAGATCGCCGACGGCTTCTACACCCGTCAGATTTATGCTCTTGAGTCCAGCCAGGTTGTAGAACGCGCCCGCGTAAATGTATTTGACGGTATTCGGCAACACAATCGTGATCGCAACGTCCACCGGAGTTTCGGAATAGAAAGCCATAAATCCGATTTCCGTGGTGCCTTCGCCGAACGTAACGGAGGTGATATTTTGAGAGCCGATAAACACGCCCTCTCCCATCGAAGTAATTCCGCCCACTTCGATCGTACGCAATTCGGAAATATTTGCAAACGCGGACATTCCTATGGTTTTAAGCGCAGGCAAGCTTACGTTTTTCAGCGAGGAGCCTGCAAACGCGCGCACGCCCAACTTCTCTATTTTAGTTGACGGCACTGACCTCAATCCGCTCTGCGCAAACGCGCTGTCTCCTACGTCAGTGAGATTGGGCAACGCGATCGCGCTCAACGCTTCGCAGCCTCTGAACGCATTCTGTCCGACCTTCAAAACCTTGACAAAGCCGTCTGCAGCCGTCACCGAAGCAAGCGACTTGCAGCCGTCGAACAATCCGTCCGGTATACTTGTCAAACCGCTCGGTAAAACGACGGATTTGAGTTGGCTTCCCGCAAGAGCGTATGCCTCAAGCGTCTCTACCGCGCTCAAATCCAAGCTTTCCAGCTTCACGCCGGAGAGCGCGCCTCTGCCTATAGACTTGACGGCCTGCAGCGTCAGTTCTTTCTTACCGTACGGCACTGCGACAAGCTGCGTACCGTCTTTGCTGTAAAGCGCTCCGTCCGCTACGGAATATGAGGCGCTGTTGCCGCCCTCGATCTCATACGCTTGGAAATTGATGCAGCCGGTGAACGGCGTGAGCGTGCTCTGACGCAATACCGTGCCTGCGGACAGCGTGACCGTAGTAAGCTTGGTGCAATCCGAAAATGCGGAAGCGTCAAGCGTAACGGCGCCGTCGGGCAGCTTTATCGTCCTAATCGCGGTATTGTTAAACGCGCCCGTTCCTATGCTGCCGATCGGGTTTTCTATTGTGATTTGCGAAAGCTTTTTACAATCGGAGAATACGTATGCGGGCAATCTGTCGCTCTTCACGGTAAAGCTCTCCAACAAGCTGCATTTGTCAAACATATATTCGCCAAGACGCGTAGCGCTGCTTGTGATTACCGTCTTGAGCCTCGTGCATCCCTTAAACACCTCCGCTCCCGCAACGCGCAAGCCGGAAATATCAATGCTCTCGAGCGCCGTACAGTTCTCGAATACACCCTGCGACAAAGTCGTCAGACGTCCGGAATTTTCTATGGTCGTAAGAGAGGTGCACCCCTTGAACGCATTACGTCCCAAGGTAAGCGTTCCGTGATATTCATCGCCCAATTCATTGCGGTCGCCGTCGACGAACATCCCCAAAGTCACTTTTTCGAGACTTGTGCAACCCTCGAACGCGTTTGCGCCGATAACGATGCACTGTCCGGGTATCACTATCTCTTCGAGACCCGTGCAACCCTTAAACGCGTCGATCGGGATTTGCGTAAGAGTCGTGGGCAGGATTATCTTTGTGATGGAGGTCTTGCCCTGGAAGCATTCCTCGTCGAGATACATGATATTCATATCGTTGGGTATCTCGATCTCGCCGCTGCCGTAGCACTCGTAAAGCGTATAATTTCTCACGTCAAACTCGCCGCCGACAATGATCTGCACCGTCTTGGAAACAAGCTCGTTTTCGGTAGAAGTGACGGTGATCTGCGTGCGACCGCGACGCAACGGGGTTATGTTGCCATAGTCGTCGACCGTGACGATGCTCGGATTGCGCGACGTCCACGTCACCGTAGGTTTATTGCAATACCACGGCGCAACGGACCAATCGAGACGCAACGTCTGCCCGGGGTTGACCTCGAGGCTCGGGACGCTGGAATCCAAGGAAGACACGTATCCGTCCGCATTGATAGCGGCGTTGAAGGTGATGCTTTCCGCTTGAGGAGCGTCCTTTGTGGGCGCGCCCTGCGGGGTAACGATAACGCGAGCATATATCTTGCCCGTTTCATCGGTAAGATTAAGCCTTGTCTCTCTGCTGGCCGCGCCGGTAAATATCTCGTCTGCTTTAGCCTTGGCGTTGGTGCCCGTACCCGTCCAAACAAGAGTCTGCATTTGCGCCGCGGTCGCGGTCGCGCCTGCGTTCAACTTATACAAAGTATAAGGTTCTACATTTAACCTATAAATATTAAATACATTATTATATGAGTCAACGCCGGTTTCTTCCTCTTTCACAAGCGTAGTGCCGTCGGCAACGAATTCGACCGATTCGGGATAATCCTTTGCGTCTTCGCCGAAGTTTTTCCCGAGGACGATGTTATAGTTCATCGCGTTCATGGCATAGTCTTCGATCTGGATATACATCTGACCGGTTTTTACATAGTCCTCATAAATGTCTGTTATCTCAAACGAAACAGTGGACATTTCGCCCTTCTGTCCGTTGACGGGAACGGCGTATTCCGTGACGAGACGAAGCGTATTCTTTGTGCCCGTTTTATCTATATAACAAGGCAAAACAGCCTGCACGTATTGATTGTCGTATACGTCTACGTCCATCCATATCTTGTATTTCACCACTCTGTTTTCGGTATAAGGCACATAGCGGATCCTGTAGTCCAGCATCTGCGGCGCCTCGTAGTCGATGGTGAATTGGAAGTCGAAAGAGTCTTTTTCAAGCTCCTTGCCCTCCGGCATAGCATAGTCGAGCTGACCCTTAAGACTGACGTTGTAGGTCGAATTGTTGATA
>CANDBZ010000010.1 GCA_947383095.1 uncultured Clostridia bacterium
GGCGGTAAACCTATCCGGCGCTATGACGATGTTTCTTTCACGGATACGCGGCTTTAGCTCTTTAAGCACGCCGACGTACGCCCCGTGGGATGAATTCGAAGTGATGATTTTCATGATTTGATTATAACAACAATCGCGTCCCCTTTCAATCCCATAGAAAAAATAAATAAAAATTGATAATTTTTATTTATTTAAATATAAAATTTATGCAAAATTGCAACAGATTTCAATTCTTGCAGGCTTTTCGTCAAAGAATTGAAGCTTATTTTATTGCGATTGCGCGTTTTTATGCTATAATAACAGATATGAAAAAAGTTATATTATCGATTTCAATAATAGTAATGACGCTTGCAATAGGCTTGGGACTGACCGCTTGCAACAACGCGACGGCGCAGGGACAGCTTGCAAATATCCTGGGCGACCACTATCACGAGACATTTGTTTACGACGTTACGAATTCGCACGATGACGAAACAGGCGTTTATACCGTCAAATTGGACTTTTTCCCCAAGGGTTCGACCGTGACGAATTTCGGCGCGGCGACGCTCTCGGACGTTGATAAAGGCATCCTCGTCAGCGGCGAGCTCGTTCACGGCAAATACACGTACAAATCCGGCTGCTATTATAGGATCACCGGCGGCACAAACCTGATGGTGCCGTACGCGTCGTACCGCATACAGACGGAAAACGGCGTGCAGACGTTCGCGGTGCAAGGCAAATACGAGGGCGGCGCTTTCAAATACGATAAAACCGTAGGCGAAGAGACCAAAAAGGGAGAGCTTGGCGCAAGCGGATTGGTTTTCGATAACAATCAGATACAGCAGGTGTTGCGCTCCGCGACAACCTTCTCGTCGGGATTGAGCATGTCGTTCTCCACCCCGATAGTCGCCGTGAAGGACGAGAATACCGCGGTCGCCAAACTGACCGCGTCGGGGAGAAGCGCGACGGAAAAGGTCAAAGTCCCCTATACGGAAGGTATAGATGAGTTTAAAGAAGACGGTATTCCGTGCTACAGAGTGTCCCTGTCCCGCACCACCGCGATAAGCAGCATAGGACAGACGTATTTTTACGCCGCAAACGATTTGACGTATGAAACTACCTGGGGTATGAAGCACGTGCTTATAAAGGCGATAGAGCCCTATAAAATCGGCGCGGAAAGCTTTGAAAGATATTACAGTTTGCGCTCCGCAGTCATAAGACAAAACTGATTTCAGGCGCGCCGCGGCGCGCCTTTTTTACGGAAACATGAAAGACGATATTTATTTTATGAAAAAAGCCGTAGAGCTATCCTCTCTCGCTGTGGAACATGGCAACGAGCCTTTTGGCGCGGTATTGGTCAAGGACGGCGAAACGGTTTTAACAAACGAAAACGGCATTTATACCGAGTGCGACCCTACGTCGCATGCGGAAATGGGTTTGATACGCAAATACCGCGAACTAACGGGCATAACGGATCTATCCGATTATACGCTTTATTCCAGCTGCGAGCCATGCTTTATGTGCTCGGGCGCGATGGTATGGTCCAAGCTCGGCAGGCTCGTATACGCCGCAAGCAACAAGGATTTGAGCGACATCCTTCAAGAAAACGGCTCCGAATGCAGTAAGCTCGTGTTCGACAATTCCCCTTTCCACCGTCCGAAGGTTACAAGCGGCGTTATGCGCGACGAAGCGGTCAAAATACTTAAGGATTATTTTTCGCAAAACGCAAAAGGCTGAAGCGACTATTACGGCTGCGATGACGCAAGCGTTTCGGAGGGCAGGTATTCGCTGTCCTCTTTTATTGCGCGAGGCACAAGCGCAGGGACGAAGTGTCTATACAAAACTCCGCGCGCAAACCTGTCTATAGCGATCGCGACCGCATAAACTACCGCGCCCGCAAAGCACACCGCCATATCCCCTATCGTGTCTATCAGACCCGTATCGAGATAACCGTCTATCGTCACGGTCTTTCCGTCGGACAAATATATCACTGTCTTCACAATTCCGTCTACGTCAAAGGTCTCGTTATGCGTGCCGGAAAGCAAATACGATTTAAATCCGTATATTATAGTATCCTCCTGCATATCGAACCCGAAAAACTTTGTTCCGCACCACTCAAACAGTTCCCACAGCAACGCGATCGCAAGGCTGAAAACAAAGCCGAACAACAGACATGCCCAAAACTTTTTCGACGTATCGGCTTCTCCTATAAACATCTCCAACAGAGCGAAACCGAGACACGCGAACGCAAATCCCGATACCGTATGTAAAATCGCGTCGAAACACGGCACTGTCGTATACAGATTATAACACGACCCCAATATACTGCCCGCAGCGATAAACAAAACCAAAGCGATAAACGGCGTGACGAATTTCATGCTCAAAAGCTTTTCCAGCAAAAATATAAGAGGTATAAACAACAGGAACAACGCCGACATAACAGCGTTGCGCGTTTGACCGTCGATAAGAAACCAGATAAACGAACCTATACAAAACAATGCGTAAACCGTCAGAGTACACGCAAAAGATATGCAGGATTTTGAACGGTTTTTGACGTAGACAAAATAAGAACGCATATTTATCCCCTCCGACTTTTGCTTAAGGTCAGTCTACTATCATTATAATTAAACGGTGTTGCGGCGCGTTTACCGCGACGTAATAAAATTGTAAAAGGATTGTAAAAGAAAAGACGCAGATCGTCATATCTGCGTCTTTTTATAATAGATTTAAGTTGCGATTACGCTTTTTTGAGTTTTATAACAAACACAATCACCGTCGCGATCAAGGCTACGCCGAGTATGCCGAGCACTATCGCAAGCCCCAACACCGCGCCGCTCATATCCTTGACAACGGGGGCCGCCTCCTGCACCGTGAAGCTGATCCTCGCAACCAGATCAAGAGCCTCGTCGCTCGTTGCGGTCGCGACAAGCACGTATTCGCCCGCCGTCGTCGGCGCGCCCTCGAGCTTCTCACCGTCCTTTGTTTCATAAGCGTACGTCACTGTGCCGAACGCCGCAGCGCCTACAGGTGCGGAAGGAGTCTGTCCCGCGATCCAGCCTTGGATATTGGGCGTTGTCGTCCAGGTATTGGCATTTGAAGAAAACACTCTGAATCTCACGTCACTGTCGCGCAGCGCCGGATAGTTGAGGCTTCCGTCGACATATGCCACAAATCTATACCAACCCGGCGTGGCTTCGTCAAGCCTGTTAACGTTATTGGGGCTTCCATCCCATTCGTACAAGTAATAGACGTTATCGTCATCGTCCAAAATTTGGAATTTGGGCTGACCGTAAAGTGATTTTGCAGTGGGAAGACTCGGTTCCTCGACGTTGTAGATCCAGCGCGCGATATAAGGACGCTCTATCCAACCGTTGGTCGCAGCAAGAACGTTGAACTCGACATAGTCGTCGCGTCCGGTAAATCCTTCGTTATCCGTGACGGCAACGGTTGCATGCAGGAAATACTTGCCTTGGTCGAGTCCGTTGAAAACGGATATCAAATCGTAGGCCACCTTACAGTTTGTGACTTTGACGTCTTCAAGTCCCTTGACAGGCACTTTCACGCCGTCCTTTTCCTGTTCTATACTGTATTTAAGCAAATCCTTTCCATAGCGGGGGCTTCCCAAAATCAAGTTGACGTCCGCGTCGAAAGAACCCCAGGTCCAACGTATGATGTTTGGAGTCGTTTCCCAATAGTTTTGAGCCAACAAAATTTCAAACGCCATGGGGTCGACGGTAAGGCCCTCGAAGTTCTGCGTTCTGTTGACCTTTGCGCCGATATAATAAGTTCCCGCTTTAAGCTCCGCAAGCTTATCTGCTTGGGCCTGTTTGACAAATCCGTTATCGAGCGAAAAGCCTTTCAAGCCGCTGACGGCGTTATTTCCTTCCGCATCGGTATAAACCGTGAAGAGCACATTGCCCTCTTTGGAAGCTCCGGTTATCATATTCGTAAGGCTATCGTAATTGCCCCATGTCCAAGGAACTATATGCACGGGAGCAGTCCAAACGTTATCTGCTCTGTTTATAGTGAAGTTTATCTGAATGACGCCGTCCTTATCCGCGTCGTCGCCTTCCCAGAAATAATTGTTCTTGTCGATAAGAGCGCACGTAATGCTATAATTGCCCGCGTTTACGTATTTGTTGACTCCGTTGGGATGGTTGACCGTGAACAGAGGATTGGAAAACAAACCGACGGGTATGTTTATATTCGCCTCTATCTCGTCGCCGGTATATGTTTGCGGATAGAGCTTTGGCGCGACGACGGGAGCGGGCTTTATAGTATACTTCGCGGTGCCGGCTTCGCCGAAATCCTTACCTTTCCACTTATAATACGGCTGTTTATCATTTTTTATCACAAACATCACGTTATATTCGTTGGCGTCGGTATTGGAAGCGTTGGTCATATCGAACAAAGACATATCCCCCGTACAGGCGACGGAAAGCATGCCGCCGGTATAATAGAATTCGTTCCTGTTGAGCACGGGCACGTCAAGCTCCTGATACAGACGGACTCTGAAGAAGCTGTCGTAACGCGAGTCGTCCATCGACGGATACGCCGAATAGTTTTTCATCGTCGCGCGATAGAAAACAGTGTACGCGCTCGGCGTTGAAATATACTGTGACCAGCTTTCATTGTCTGCGGTCATATAAACTGCGTTGAGCATTCTCGCAAGATTGAAAGACACTTGCGGAGCTTCTTCAAAATATTCGTCCGCAACGGTAGACCAATACGTGTTGCTCTCTTCAACCGTGACTTTATCGATAAAGTTTTCACATTCGATATTGCCGACTACGCCGAAAAACGCTTCGTAGCCGTTTGTCTCGATATCCGCAACGTTGACGGCTAAATCATTCAGACCGGGATTTGCGCCCGCATTGAACTCTCTGTCTTTGACTGTCAGATCTCCCGCCGTGACTTTGAAGAAGAACGTGCGCGTAAAGCCCTGATATTCGATTTCCGCATCCTCCGGATTGTAGTGCTCTGCGTCGTTCCACCAATGCTTATGTGAGCCGAGCATCAGCGATTTTGCCTCAAATGTCACTTGATATTCGCCCACGGGCATAAACTCGTTGATATAATAACCCCATTTTGAACGAGGCATATTTTCTTCGCCTATGACGGTGTCGCCCATCGAAAGCGTAAACGTCAGGATATCGTTTTCCTGATTGGCGCTTGCGGGGTTCCACGCGTCCTGATAAGTTATCGAGCCGCCGGTCTCAACCTCCGCGATGACCTCGCCGTCCACGGTCACTTTATATCCGTCGGGCTGAACGACGGCCTCGTTAAGCAAACCGTCGCCGTGATGGAGGCGGGGTATGGCAATACCGGCAAATTCGCCGAATTTCCAATCGGGGATAGTGTATTCCACCTCCTCGCCCTTTGCGATACTCTCCTCTGCGTTGAGAAGGCCGTTGTCATATGTCGCGACATACCACACCTTCGTCACCGTTGCGGTACCGTCGGCGTTGAGAAGAATGTTGATACCGCGAGCGGCATAATCCGCAGAAGCGGACACTCTGTTGTATGTGAAATAATAGTTTGCCGAAGGAGTGAGAGTTGCGCGGGCCTCATATCTGCCGGGCGCCGTCGCAGTGACCTGATACCCGTCGGTATTGTCATATTCGACGGTGTACATATCGCCGGCGCGAGCTTCAGTGGCATTTTTTATAGCTATGCGGTGATCGAAGTCCTTGTGACGGTATCTCACGACCGAAGTGCCCGCAGCATATGTGTTGGTCAAGGTCCAATTCACCCATCCGCGAGTCTCGTTCGCGTCGAGCACATGAGGCTGAACGCTGCCGGGATCCTGCGCTTCTTCGTCCGCAGTCATCGCGCGGGGAGAAATATCCAGCTTGACGATCGAATAATACTTCAGATCATATTCGCCCGTAAGCTCGTTGTCATAAGTATACTCATAAACGGGACCGTTTCTCAAATTGGAATCGTACTGCGCAAGCACCCAGTGCATCATATCCCAATCTCCGAGGTTTATAGGCGTTTTATCCGCCGCAGACGCGACGTTGCCGCCGCTGAAAGCCATGCTCCCGAAAACGATTGCCATAGCCATTACCGCGACAAGCAATACCGATAAACCAAATCTCTTACTCTTCGACATAAAAATCTCCCTTTGCGTCGGACAGCCGTGCGGAACCGACGTAAATCACTGTTGTTGTCCTTGAATTGTATAAGCGACCTTATTTGAAGTAGGCTTAAAGATATATATAATATACTTTAAAGCTTATAGCATGTGTATTATATGATTTATATGCGCGCGAGTCAAGGGAAATAAAAAAAATCTGTCATGCTTCGACAAATTTTTGATACTATCACCTCGAAATTTGTATTTTTTATATATAAATTCCCGATTATCCGAGCGTCCGCGCGGCCATGGCAAAAAACGCACCTATTCCGCAATGCAGGATCCGCCGTCGTCCGCGCTTTGCTTCAGGCGCTCGATTTCCTCCTCCGGCACGTTTTTGAGAAACTTTTCTTCGCCAACAAGCATCACTCCGACGGTCTTGAAAAGAATTTCCGCGTCCGTCGACAGCTTGATTTTTTTTGTATAAAGCACGTCGTAATAGCTGCGTTCTATCCTGCTCAAATGCCCGTTTCCCTTCACCTGCGACAGCCCGCTCATACCGGGCTTGACCGTAAACTTTTTCCTTTCCCAAGGCTCGTAGAAATCGAGATACACCCACATCAGCGGACGGGGACCTATAAGACTCATATCGCCCTTGAGGACGTTTATCAACTGCAAAAACTCGTCTATTTTGAATTTGCGTATGACTCTGCCCACCTTCGTAAGATTTTCGTTGTTGTCGGCAATCACCGGGTGCTCGATATCGAATTTCACGTCGGTGCTCTTCATCGTCCTGAATTTATACAGCAAAAAAGGCTTTTCGTCCTTGCCTATTCTCTCCTGCTTGAATATCGCCGGACCTTTGCTGTCAAGCTTTATAGCGAGCGCAACTATCAAAAGCGGCAAAAACAAAACCAGCAATCCGAAAAATGCCAAAATCCTGTCCATGACCGCTTTAAATACCCTGTACATAGGCGCTCCTTGCCGCCCGCCGCCGTTTCCGGCGCAAACGAAGATACACGGTTATCTTGCGCAAAACTGCGTTGCCGATACCAACCGACATTTTAACATAACATATCCGCCGTGTCAAAATATTGTTTTAACGCGCGCGGCAAACAATCTAAATATTTCTTAAAGAATATAAAAATTGTCATAATAAGTCGAAATAATCTGCGATTTTTATTGCATTCGGAGCGCAAATTATGTAAAATCAATTTTATGAAAAAATGTATTATCATCATAAACGACATGTCGGGCAACAGCGCCCGCATTGATGATAGCAAGCTCAAAGCCGTATTCGGCAACGGATTTGAGGTGGATTTTTTACATTTGACCAAACGCACCGTTTTATCTGATTTCTCCGCATACGACAGGCTTGTGCTTTGCGGCGGCGACGGCACGCTCAACGGCATCATGAATTGCGAAAAAAAGCCGAGCGCGGAGATTTTTTATTGCCCGTACGGCACCTTGAACGAGCTTGCTACAGGCAATTCGCAAGACAAGGATTATCTTTTGCGGGACGCGGGGCGCGCGGGCAAAAAGCTGTTTTCATACGTTTTCGCGTGCGGGATATTCACTCCGCTCGGTTATATAGTCGACAACAAGCAAAAACAACGCTTCAAGGTTTTTGCTTATCTGTCCAAGGTCGTGAGCCAATATAAAATTTGCGACATACAGGCAAAGCTCACCGTGGACGGAAAAGAAAACGACGGCGTATATACGCTTATAATGGCGATAGATTCCCCCAAATGCTTCGGCTTCAGCTTCAACAAGATGTTTAAACAGGACGACGGGCTTTTGCACGTCCTTGCTATAAAGACGCCTAAAAGGCACGGCCTGTTGGGCGCGATAAAGGTGTTCTTCCCTCTCTTCCGCGCGTTCTTTATAGGCTTCAGAAAGCCGTACCGTTCAAAAAACATGTTTTTTGACAAATGCAGCAAAATCAACGTGGATCTGAAACAGGAGGTTGCCTTCTGCGCGGACGGCGAAAAGGTCATGATGAATGGCAGCTTCGATATAGAGCCGATAAGACTCGCCACGCCCATAAGGATAATCGCCCAAAGCGAAATAGAAAAAATGGCAAAACAAAACGGCGCACTGTGACGCCGTTTTTTGTTTGTTTTATTTTATATTGTTTATATAATTCTATATTACTTTATAATAATAAGCAGCATATTGACTTTTGCGGCAAATTTTATTATGCTTTTGTCATAGAGGTTTTTATGAGAAAAAAAATCCTTATAGCCGCGCACAAGCCCTATGAGACGCCTACGTCTCGGCTATATTTGCCGATACAGGCGGGCGCGGCCGGCAAAGAAAGCATAGGCTTTATCAGAGACGACGAAGGAGAAAACATATCCTCCCTCAATCCCTATTTTTGCGAATTGACGGCGGTCTATTGGGCATGGAAAAATCTGCGCGAGGACTGTATCGGCCTTGTACACTATCGCAGATATTTCGGCGGGAAAGAAAAATTTGCCGTCAACGGCAGGACAAAGCGCATATTGTCCGAGGAGGAATTGGACAGGCTGCTGCAGTCCGTCGACGTCGTACTTCCGAAAAAGCGCCGTTATTTCATAGAAACGCTGTACATGCACTACGCTCATACGATGTACGTCGAGCCTCTTGACGAAACGGGCAAAATCATAGCGGAATTTTATCCGCGCTATCTTGCGGAATTCGACAGGCTGCGCAAACGCTCTTCGGCGCATATGTTCAATATGTTCGCGATGAAACGCGACGTTTTCAACGCATATTGCGAGTGGCTGTTCGACATCCTGTTCAAGCTTAAGGACCGCGTCGACGCAAGCTTATACGACAGCTTCCACGCAAGATTTTTCGGACGTATTAGCGAGCTGCTTCTCGACGTATGGATAAATACCGAGAAATTGAAGTACAAAGAGGTAAAGGTCATACATCTTGAAAAAGTGAATTGGATAAAAAAAGGCGCGAATTTTCTCAAAGCCAAGTTCAAAAAGGTGAAATACACCGCGCAATAACAACCGAGGTACGCAGTATGCACGCAGTCAATAATGATGGAAACGCCACATATAACGGCGTGGTCGCCGTGGTCGTCACACACAACCGCAAGGAGGTTTTACGCGAGTGTTTGCAGGCTTTGACAAAACAGGACGAGCACGCGCTCAAGATAATCGTCGTAGATAACGCAAGCGAGGACGGCACTTATGAGCATATAATCGATTTTATCGACGGCGACAAAATCGTTTATCGAAATACGGGCAAAAATCTCGGCGGCGCGGGAGGCTTCAGCTTCGGCATAAAAGAAGCCGCGAAAACGGACTGCCGTTATATCTGGCTTATGGACGACGACTGCGTCGTGCGTCGGGACAGCTTGAGCGCGCTTTTGCGCTATGCAGCAAAAATCAACGACCGCTTCGGCTTTCTTTCGAGCGTCGCGCTTTGGACGGACGGCTCCGTTTGCGAGATGAACGTGCAGCGCACCTCCCTTTCAAAATCGGTACGGGATTTCAAAAAGGAAGATCAGAAAATCATTCTCGCCTCGTTCGTGTCCCTTTTTCTAAACCGAGACGCGGTAATGAAATGCGGCTTACCCATAAAGGAGTTTTTTATCTGGGGAGACGATTGGGAATATACGGGCAGGATATCCAAACGGTTTGACAATTATCTCGTTCCGCAAAGCGTCGTCACGCACAGATCCGACAAAAACGCCGGAGTAGACATAACGCGCGAAAGTCCCGACAGACTTGACAGATACTTTTATGCGTACAGAAACGAAAAGTACTTTTACGACCGCTTCGGGCTGAAGGGCAAGCTATATCATTTTGCGAAAATATGTTATCATAAACTAAAAATAACGTTTTCGAATTGCAACGGCAAAAAGAAAAAGCTGGATATAATGCGCAAAGGCTTGAAAGCGGCAAAAGGCTTTGATCCGACAATCGAATATATTTAAATAAAAAACGCTTTGCGATATCGCAAAGCGTTTTCAATCTTTAAGCGCGTCCTGAATTGCCTTAAGCGCGGCTTGCTCGCGCGCGATTTTCGCGCAATCCTCGTTGTACATTTTCGTTATCTCCTGCGCGGTGCCGCTTTGAATGATCTTACCGTCCTTGATATAAACCGCCTTCTGACAGAGTCGAAGCACCTGCGACATGGCGTGAGAGACCACGATGAACGTAGTGCCGTTCGCCCTCAACTCGTCGATTTTAGCCGCGCATTTTTGTTGAAACAGCGCGTCGCCGACGCTCAATATCTCGTCTATGAGCAGTACGTCGGGATTGACGTCTACGGCGATCGCGAACCCGAGCCTCGACATCATGCCCGAGGAATAGTTTTTCAAGGGGACGTTCATAAAGTTTTCAAGCTCGGCGAATTCCACTATGCTGTCATATTTTTTTTGCATCTCTTTATGAGAAAATCCGAGCATCGCGCCGTTTAAAAACACGTTTTCTCTACCCGTCGCGTTATAATCGAAGCCTGCGCCGAGCTTCAACAGCGGCACCATGTTGCCTCTTGTGCGCACATACCCCGAGGTCGGCTCAATTATGCCGGCGATGATACGCAAAAGCGTTGACTTGCCCGCGCCGTTTCTGCCGACAAGCGCAAGACTCTCTCCTCTGCGCACCTGCAAATCGACGCCCTTCAAAGCCTCGAACGTCTTATAATGAAGCTGACCCTTGACAAGCTTGATGCAATATTCCTTGAAATTGTCTATTTTTTCAGACGGCATACGGTACTTCATTTCCACGTTGTGCACGTCGATGAGGATATTCTCGTCTCTGTAGAAAAGAGAATCGCGGTCGACGGACGTGGTCATGGTATCGACGTTGTCGATATTGTCGCCGATGGTCTTTGCAAATATGATCGGCGCCTCTACCGCCTGCTTTTTCTTCGATTTCTTTTTTATCATATATACAAAATAAACTTTTTCCTTGACGCGCGAAATATAACGTACCCGAGAAGCAAAGTCGCAAACCCTATGCCGTAGCAAATCAGGTGCATCTGCGCCGACGGAACGACGCCCAAAAGCAGCTCCCGCAGATACTCGACGAAATAGTACATGGGATTGAGCTGCATTATCTTCCTCGCGGTGTCGCCGAGCTGCAACGTATCGAGCGAATAAAATATTGGCGTAGCATACATCCACAACGTCAAAAACACCGTGTAAAGATGGTGTATGTCTCTAAAGCGCACGTAAATCGCGCTCAAGGCGAAAGACATTCCCAGCGAAAACATAAACAAAGCGGGCAGCCACGGCACGGGCATCATAAACATCGTCCAATAAAACTTGACGCCTTGCGGAATACACGCGAGCATGAGTATGATCAACGCTATCACGGAAAAGCCCAGATTGACCATTGCGGACAAATTTTTGGATATCGGAAAAACAGAATAAGGCACGCGGGTTTTTGTAAGCAGATCATAGTTTTCGACCATACACGTCAGGGACATGGTGGTTGCCGTACGCATGAATGTGAAGGCTATATTTCCAGACAAAATGTAAACGGGATAAAACAAAGTGGACGACGTCCTGCCGAAAATCTTATCGAAAACAAACCACATGACGAGCATATTGAGCAAAGGATTGAGCACCGTCCAAAATATACCCAAAACGGAACGACGGTATTGGTTCTTGATGTTTCGCTTCACCATAGAACCGAGCACGACCATCGACTTCTTAAATTGCAGCGCGTTCGCTTTGGTTTTTATTGGAGATTTTCTATTTGCACTCATTCAAGTTTGTACCGATTTTTCTGTTCATATTGTATTGCGAAGAAACCGCGATCGCCTCCGCATAATACTATATATTAGTATAAACATAATTTTAACATCTATTTCGGGCAGTGTCAACTTTGACAATATTAAGGTTTGTTAAGATACCGACTGTGCTTACTCTCCGCTTCGCAGGCAAAACTCACGCAATAAACACCTATTTCAGGTAATCTAAACGCATAAAAATTCGCAAGATAAAAAACTGCTTCGTTTTTTAGATACGGCGTTTGCCGATCGTCGCAAAAAAAAGACGGAGGCTTCCGCCCCCGTCAAACCGATCTTTTTTGTTCATAAAGCTTTAAGCCCGAGAGATTTGCAAATTTCCGCAAGACTTTCTTTGGGATTGAGCGCGTCCTCCAGCGAAAACGCGGCGGAGTTTTGAATGCCGGCTTTTCTGCTTTCCGCTTCTTTTATCCTGTCCTTGAGCTCCGCGACGGCGGAGCTTACGGGTTCGGTCTCCGTCTTTTTCATCGACGGCGCGCTTGTGAGTCTGTCCACCTCGCTGCGGAAATAATCCTCCATCTCGCCCGTTTCGCCGCCCTTGTTGAGCGAAAAATCCTGCATCAAAAACTTTTGCAATTCAAGCTGCGTGGACACGGCGACGCTTTCCATATTCAGCGCGTCCTTGTCGAAATGATATCTGTCCTTAAGCTGCTCGTACGCGCCGACCCATTTGGCGCGAAACAGCTTCAGTCTCTCAAGCTCCGCCGCATATCTCGCTTTGACGTCCGCTGTAAGCTTTTCCGCATTTTGAGTGGCGGCGATGAAAGCGGACTTTATCTGTTCCTCTCTGCCGCGCAGCAAGCTCACTTCCTCGAGTAGCTTTGCGTTATCCTCCGTGAGCGCCGTAATGCGCTCGCGTTGGCTTATTTGCACCTCGTCCGCGCGCGCTTGCTCGTTAGCTATAAACTGTTCCACCGCCGCCGCGTCGTAGCCTCGGCGCTTGAGCGCAAATCTCGTATACTTTTTCTTGTTGTTTTTCATAATCACCTCAAGCTTTATACCTGCATTATGCGATAGCTTCGGTGTAGAAATATAGGAAAAAATATATTATAAACGGAAATTTTGTGATAAAAAACCCGCGCCGTTTAAAGCGCGGGGCAAACATCGAGCATGCGTCATTTTGCAGACGCGTTCAAAAGGCTCTGCTTCAGCTCCCACAGCCTTTGCGACAGGTCGACCTTGTAGTCCTGCGTGTTGACCACGCGGCGGTATTCCGGAAAGAACTCCGCAAGAGATCTGTCTTCATTTGCGGCGATCTGCTTGAGGGACGGCATATCGTAAACAAGCTTTCCGTCTTTAAATATCGGCTGCATGATCTCTCTTACCTCGAAATCGGTATAAGTCGTCTTCTTATAAGTCAGCTCCGGATGGAATATAGTAAGAGGCTTGGACGCGTCGATAGCTTCGTCCTCAAGGCAGATAAGATCCGCCTGCGCCATGCCGTTTTTGTATATGCGCACGATTTTCTTCACGCCGGGATTGGTGGTCTTTTCATGGCTGTTGGAGATCTTTATCTTTGGGATAAGCGCGCCGTTTTCCTCAAGCGCGCACAGCTTGTACACTCCGCCGAGCGAGGCGTTGGTATAGCTTGTGATGAGCTTTGTGCCTATGCCGTAAACGTCGATCTTGGCGTCCTGATTGTTGAGCGCGAGCAAAATGTCCTCGTCCAGATCGTTTGTGGCGAAAATAAGGCAGTCGCCGTGTCCGGCCGCGTCGAGCATAGCGCGCGCTTTGCGGCTTAAATACGCAAGGTCTCCGCTGTCGAGGCGGATGCCTATGGGCTTGTGCCCCTGCGCCTTGAGCTTATCGAAAACCTTTATGGCATTGGGCACGCCGCTCTTGAGCGTATCGTAGGTATCCACCAGCAGAAGACATTTATCGGGATAGATCTCCGCATATTTTTCAAACGCTTCCAGCTCGCTGTCGAAGGACATGACCCAGCTGTGCGAATGCGTGCCCGTCACAGGAATATCGAAAAGCTTGCCCGAAACGACGTTGGAGGTCGTGCGGCAGCCGCCTATATACGCGGCTCTTGCTCCGTATATACCCGCGTCGGGTCCCTGCGCGCGACGCAGACCGAATTCGCTTATCTTATTGTGCGTACACTCGTTGAGCCTCGCGGCTTTCGTGGCGATGAGAGTCTGATGGTTTATAAAGGTCAGAAGCGCCGTCTCTATCAGTTGCGCTTCCCATAGAGGCGCGGACACCGTCATAAGCGGCTCGTACGGGAATACCATAGTGCCCTCCGGCACGGCTTTTATATCGCCCGTGAAACGGAAATCCTTCAATTCCTTGAAAAACGCCTCGTCGAAAATACCGAGCGAACGCAGGTATTCGATATCATCGTCGTCGAAATGCAGATTGAGTATATAATCTATCGCCTGCTCGAGCCCCGCGGCAATAGCGTAGGAATATCCGCCCGCGCCGCGGTAGAACACGTCGAACACCGCTCTGCGCTTATCCATACCGCATATGCGATAGCCGTTCATCATAGTGAGCTGATACAAATCCGTGAGCAAAGTCAGGTTGTTTGTTTTCACGCGTTGCGTGACATATTTATCTTGCATGATTGTCTCCTTAAGCCAATTTATATTCGTCAGTGGTTTTGAGCTGTTTGAACCTGCTTCTGTAATTGCGCGGCACGCGATAGTAATCAAAATCCTCAAACGCCGCTTCAGCAAACTCTCCTTTGCCGTACAAAAGCCGCAAAGGATTGTATCTGTTTGCGATAACTTTGCCCGCAAAACGGTAATTTTTCACTTCGTATTCGGTAAAAGCGCCCTCTTCTATCCTGCCCTCCGTCGCATACGGACGCACGCGCATGTACGCGGCGCGGCTGCTGCACGCAAGAATATACAGTACGCCTGCGACAAACGCAAGAGGCACGACAACGCCGCACATGACCTTCGTGACGGGCACGGCGTCTATGCGCAAAAACTCCAGCCACAGTCTGCCGAGCATATACCAGAAAAGATAGAAGATAAGCATCAAACCGGGATATTTTTTATTTTTGCCCTTTTGCCAAAACTCCAGACATATTGCCAACCCGATTGAATTCCACACCATTTCATAGAAAAACGTCGCGCAAAACCATCCTGGGGTATTCGCTCTGACTATGCTTTCAAACTTTCCTTCATAGCCCTGCGGCCTTGTGATATAAACGCCGAAAGGAAAGGACATAAATTTTTCGTTTGTAATAGGCAGCCCGAACGCCTCCTGATTGACGAAATTGCCGAGCCTGCCGATTATCTGTCCCGTCAAAAGAGGCACAACAACCAGATCCGCCACGTTTCCGAAGTTGCACTGCTTGCGGTGACGCAACGTGAAGAATATGCCGCCCAATATACCGCCGACGATGCCGCCGATGATAGTAATGCCGCCGTCCCAAATAGCGATAAAATCCACAAAATCGTCAAAGCTGTTCCAAGGAAAATACTCGTCCACGCGTCCGGGGATGATATATAAAATGCGGGCGAATACGATCGCTAGCGGGATCACCCACAAAAACAGCTCCACCGCATCGTCCACCTTGAGATTGATTTTTTTGCACTCGCGGCAAACGTATATCAATCCGAGTATCATTGCCGCGACTATGATGAGCCCGTACCATTTGACCGTGAGCGAGCCTATGGTAAACGCGGTCGTAGGGTCGTTTGCGGTTGCCAAAATATTTGCGAACATATTTATATCTCCAGATCAAGTTTCGCGGCGCCGCGTTTTCTTATGGACAGCTTAAACACGTTTTCCTCTCCGAACATGAGCTTTAACGCGTCGTCAACGCCCGTAAACGATTTTTTTGCGAGCACGAGTATAGTCCCTGCAAAGCCGCCGCCGTGCACTCTGCTTGCAACTACGCCGTCGATCCTGACGACTCTGTCCAAGGCGTTTTCGAGGCTGTGATTTTTCCCCGCCGGCGAATATGTGTTTTGCAATTTATAGCGCGAGCTCAAGCCCGATTGGTTGACGATGGAAATAAACGCGTCCTCATCGCCATCGTCTATGGCTTTGACTGCGTTTTCCACGCGTTCGTTTTCCTCATAAAAATGCTCCGCGCGCAAAAACGCTCTCTCGCCGACCTTTCCCTTTATCTCGTTCTTGCGATTTTCCCAGACGTCCCGTTCTATCTCGCAAAGCAGCTTTTTGCCGAATTGCGCCGCGACCTCTTTCATCTCCGCGGGTATCGCGGCATAGTCGTCCGTGAGATTACTGTGGTCGCCGCCCGTTGCGACGACAAAGATATCGAGGTCGTCAAACGCCCAATGCGCCTTTTCCACGACGGGGTTTTCCAAATCGCGGAAGTCGATGAGATTGACGCCGCCGAGCGCGATCGCGCTTTGATCCATCAGCCCGCTCGGCTTTCCGAAATACGCGTTTTCCGCATACTGCGACGCTTTGGCCTTGAATATCGCGTCCAGCTTCCCGCCGTTGTACCTGACGTTTAAAATCTCCGCGATGACAAGCTCGAACGAACTCGAGGAAGACACTCCCGAGCCCTTTGGCACGTTGGACGTCATGCTCGCCGAAAATCCGCCCACGTTTTTACCGAAGCGTTTAAAGTATTCTACCACGCCCTTTACAAGCGCAAGCGACGTGCCTACCTCCGCAACGGAAAATACGGGATTGTCGACGTCGGCGCGCAGCATCGGATAACCCGCCGATTTCACCTCTATCACGCCGTCGTCGCGCGACGACACGCATGCGAGCGTATCGAAATTTATCGCCGAGCAAAGCACCTTGCCGCCGTTATGGTCGGTGTGATTGCCGATGATCTCTATACGGCCCGGCGACGAATAAAACTCCTCCGCGTCCGTCCCGAACGTGGCTCTGTGCGCGCATAGCAGCGAATGAAATCTTTCCGCCTGCGCGTCGGCGCCTCCGTTAAAAAACTCCTCGCATAAGCTGTCGAACACCGCATTGCCCTCAAAAATATTTTCGTTTAACGTTGTCATAACCGCCCCGTGCAGCATATATATTTATGCTACATTGTAGCATAGTCCGCCGCGGTTTGCAAGAAATATGAAGCAATGAAAGAAAGTCGCGATTTATTTGCAATATTGCGTATTGACTTGATTATTCTTTTCGCAAATGTTATAATATCGCCGTCATTTCAAATCGGTTGCTGTACGCGCAGACAGTATTTCGCGTTTGCAGAGTACAAAGCGACATTCTTCGGAGAATTTATGGCAAGAATTTCTTATGAAAATCAAGCGAAACAAAATGTAGCCAATCTCATCGACTATGCGGTCAAGCGCCTCTATCTTTCCGGCGAAGACGTGGATTTTTGTCAAAACGTCCTGTTGGACGCTTTAAAGCTCAACAGTCCGTATTGCGGCGCGCTTAAGGAATACGAGATATATAAGGTCTTGAACATGCTTTCAGACTACGCTGTGCGCATAAAGCTAATCGGCGCGGAGGAAAAAGCTCTGTTTGAAACCAAGCTTGTCGGGTTCGTTATGCCCCGCCCGTCAAAAACGATAGAGATGTTTGACGATATCGCCAGCTTCGACGGGACGGAAAAGGCGTGCGACATGCTTTTCAAGCTCGGCGAGGACAGCACCTACCTGCGCCGTCCCGACCTCGATAAAAATATCAAATGGACGCACAAGTGCGAGCGCGGCGACATCGTCGTCACGATAAATCTCGCCAAGCCGGAGAAAACTCCCGAGCAGGTGAGGCTTGCGAAGCTCGCGCAGGGCGACTATCCCAAATGCCTGCTGTGCGCCGAGAACGTAGGCTTTGCGGGCAACGCGGCAAAGCCCGCACGGCAGACGCTGCGCATAATTCCGTTCGAGCTCGACGGCGAAAATTGGTTTATGCAATACTCCCCTTATCAATACTTCGAGCAGCATATGATAGCCGTCTGCGAGGAACACAGACCCATGGGCGTGACGGACGCCGCGTTCAGACGCATGACGGATTTTTTGGATATATTCCCGCATTATTTTATCGGCTCCAACGCCGCTCTGCCGATTGTAGGCGGCTCTATCCTCGCGCACGACCACTATCAGGGCGGCAAGAAGGTCTTGCCCGTGTTCCAACGCAAAGAACGCAAGCGCTACTATATAGGTCGCTTCCCCAACGTGCGCATTTCCATTGTGGATTGGTACAACTCCGTAGTGCGCGTAGAGGGCGACAATCGCGATCAGGTTTTAAACGCGGTCAATAAATTGTGCGAAGCTTGGGAGGTATATTCCGACGAAAGCGTCGGCGTCCTGTGCTCGTCCGTACAAAACGGCGAAAGCGTTCAGCACAATGCGATAACGCCAATTGCAAGCAAAAACGACAACGGCGAATATCAGTTTAACCTTATACTGCGCAACAACCGCACGGATGAGGCGCACCCGTTCGGCATATTCCACCCGACGGAGGATCTGCACAATATCAAGCAGGAGTCAATAGGCATAATAGAGGTCATGGGCTTGTTTATACTCCCGGGCAGGCTTGCAAAAGAGGCGGAAGAGATCCGCAATATCCTCACAGGCAAGACCCCGCTTGACTTCAAAGGTCTTGCGGACGACTCTCATCCTTTGCACAAGCACTTGGGCATGATAGCGCAGCTTGCCTCCGACCACGGCACCAACTGCTCCGAAATCAAAGCCGGCGAAGCAATATCCTCTTATATAGGCAGAGCCTGCGAAAAAATTCTCGACACCACCGCAGTATTCAAAAACGACGAAAAAGGTCAGGCTGCGTTTGAAAGATTTATCAACAGCGTAATAGGTTAAAACGGTTTTAACATATCAAAAGCGCACGATAAACGTGCGCTTTTGTCATTTATAAGTTAAATATTTAAACCGTGTGCTTTTCACTTTTACGCAATATTTATTTAGCCGTCCGCTTTTATACTTTTTACCGACATTCTTATATAAAAAATCCGCTACAAAACGGATTTTGATTTTTATCACGGTCGTCTTATAACATGCGACTAAAGCTCTATCCTTGACGACAGCGCGCGCGAAAGAGTGCTTTCGTCCGCGTATTCGATAACGCTGCCCTCCGGAAGTCCGCGAGCGATCCTCGTGCACTTTATGCCGAAGGGCTTTATTAGCCTTGCGAGATACATTGCGGTCGCTTCGCCCTCGACGTCGGGATTGGTGGCGAGAATGACCTCTTCAACGCCGTCCAGCCGCGCGATCAACTCTCTTATGCGCAGGTCGTCGGGTCCTATATGCTCAAGCGGAGATATGACGCCGCCGAGCACATGATACACGCCCTTGAAATCTTTTACCTTTTCAAGCGCGACGATATCCTTTGGTTCTTTGACTACGCAAATAATAGTTTTATCCCTCGAAGCGCAGATATCGCAGACGTCGTTCTCCGTATAATTGCCGCAAACGCTGCAAAAATGCACCTCGCGTTTAACGGTCAAAATCGCGTCGACAAGCGCCTCCGCCTCCTCCTGCGGAGAGTTTAAAATGTGATATGCGTATCTTGCCGCCGTCTTTTCGCCTACGGACGGCAGCTTGCCGAGTTGAGCAATAAGATTTGCAAGCGGCTCGATATATCTCATGCTTCACCGCTCAAAAAAGTCCCGCCGCTCCGCCGAGCGGTCCCATAAGCTCCTTTGAAAGCTCGTCCGCCTGCTTCACCGCGTCGTTGAGCGCGGCAAGCACCATATCCTCAAGCATTTCCACGTCGTCTGGATCGACTGCTTCCGGCTTTATGGAAACCGACACCGGCGTCTTGTCGCCCGTCATCGTGATCTCCACCATTCCGCCCGCCGCGGTGCCCGTCACCTCGGACTCCGCAATCTGTTGTTGAGCCTCCTGCAGTTTCCTCTGCATCTGTTGAGCCTGTTTCATGAGCTGCTGCATATTTCCGCCGCCGAAACCGCCGTATGCCATATTCTTTTCCTCCGGATTTAAATTTTACACGTCAAACGATATCCACCATTTGACCGAACATGTCTTTTATGTACGCTTCCGCTTTGCCGTCGTCGAGGCGTATTATCTCGTTTATGGAAAGGCGCAAGCCCTGCGCAAGCGGCTCCGCCGCAAACACCGCGTTCAACGCGTCGCGGTTGGTCTTTTCCGTGACCATGAGATATGTGGCATGATCCGCCAGATTTATTTTAAATTCTTCGCCGACTATCTCAAACCGCGCGTCCCTGACGGCGCTTGCCAACACGCCGTAGCCGCGGACTTTAAGCTCGGATGCTATATGCAACCACACCTGCGTCGCATCCTTTATTGCAGGTGCGGTATTAAAACCCGACCGCCTCGCTTCCGAGAGCATCTTCTCGAGTCGCGCCACCCTCGCGCGCAATTCGTCGAGACCGGCTTCGCTTTCCGCGCCCAGACACGCCGAAACAAGCGCTCCCTCGAAGATTATCCTGTGCTGTACGGAATACCGCAGCTCGCCCTCCAATCCGCTCATAGCCCTCATTACGCTCAAAAGTCTGTTTGTCGGATAAGCCTGCGCCAAGCCGTAAAGGTCGGCGTAAATACTTTCCGGCAAAGCAAGCAGCTCCTTTGCGGAAGTACACATTTTTATACACAGCGCGTTGCGGAACAGCGTCGCAAGATCGTTTGCAAGCACGGGAATGCTCTTGCCGAGGTCGCAAAGCTCCGCCGCGATCCTCAATGCGGCGTCGACGTTGCCGTCCGCGACGGCTTTGCCGAGCTCCTGAAGCTTATGCGGATCCGACGCGCCAAGCACCTCGAGCACGCCGTCATAGGTCACGTTGCCGTTGCAATAGCTCACGCACATATCCGCGACGGAAAGCGCGTCGCGCACGCTGCCCGCGCCGGATGAGGCGATAAGCTCCGCCGCCTCGCGCTGATACTTTATGCCAAGCTCGTCGAAGATATCGCAAATCCTCTTGGCTATAACGCCGTTGGGCACAAGCCTGAAATCGAAACGCAGACATCTTGAAAGTATTGTCGCGGGTATCTGATGTATTTCCGTCGTCGCAAGTATGAATATCGCGTGCTTGGGAGGCTCCTCGAGAGTCTTGAGCAAGGCGTTGAACGCCGCCTTTGAAAGCATGTGGACTTCGTCGACTATATAGACCTTATATCTGCCTATCGTAGGCGGGAAATTTATCTTATCCGTGAGGTCTCTTATCTGGTCGACGGAGTTGTTGGAGGCCGCGTCTATCTCGAGTATATCGAAATTACCCGCTTCCGCAAGCCCGACGCAGTTTTCGCACTTGCCGCAGGGCGAGCCGTCCCCGAGCGGATGCAGACAGTTTACTGCGCGCGCAAAAATCTTTGACACGGAGGTTTTGCCCGTGCCGCGCGTGCCCGTAAAGATATAGGCGTGCCCGACGCTGCCGTTTGCGATCTGATTGCGCAGCGTCCTGACGATGTGATCCTGCCCGATGACTTTGTCAAAGGTGTCGGGTCTGAATTGTCTATATAACGATGTATAAGCCATATTCGATATTATAAACCAATATCGCCGATATGGCAACTCTTTTCAAAAACGCGAAAACGAATTATGACAAAGACTAAATTCTGTTCATAAGCGCCTGTCTGCACATGACGAGCTGCACCAATGCGTAACGGACGGACGACGCGAACAATGCGGCGTTGTCCGATATATCTATATTGTCCAGCAAAGCGACGGTCGTTATAAGCGCGAGCTTTATCTCCGTTATTTCCGCGCTGCTATATTCCGCGCTATTTGAATAAAAAGCGGACTTTATATCGTCGATTTGCAGTTTTAAAACCTTGATTTGCGTTTTTGCGTCCTCTACGGACACATTGCCCCCGTTCAACCCGTTAGCGGTGTCGTACAACGAGTCGAACGCGGTTTCATAATATCCGAGCGCGCTTTTGACCGCGCTTTTCACGCCGCCGTCAGCCCACTTGAGCTTGCTTCCCGCTATATCTATTTCCTTGATGTAAGCGCCCGTCTCGCCCAAAGACGACAGCACGACTTCGGCGCTTTTTTTATCGGGATAAACGGCATAAATAATTTCTATGGACTCTCCGTCTATCACATATCCCGCGCCGCCGCGCCGCTTTATCAGATCCGCCGTCGTGCGCGCAAGCATCATATCGGTATATCCTCCTATGGAAACGGCGTACGCCGCCGATTGGCTTTTCATATCGCTTTTGAACACGCCGAGTATGCCCTTGCCGGAAAAAACGCCGCACAGCCCCACCGTAACGACAAAGCACAGCGCGATAGTGCACACGACTATGATATTTTCCTTTGACGATTTGCGCATGATAAATTTTACGACAAAAAACTGCGATTAATGACTGTAAAAAAAGACGTAATGCCAATCAAAAAAATTGCATATAAAAAACGCTTTCCCGCAAAGGAAAGCGTTTTATTCGAGACGTTATCAATAGTCCATTCCGCCCATTCCGGCTGCCGGCATTGCGGGAGCAGGCTCCTTGATATCCGTGACAAGGCTCTCGGTGGTGAGCAACGTGCTCGCAACGGACGCCGCGTTCTGAAGCGCGCTTCTCGTCACCTTGGTGGGGTCGAGAATACCCGCTTCGACCATATCGCAATAGCGCTCCTTCGCCGCGTCGTAACCGTAGTTGGCGTCGCCCGCGTTTATGATCGTATGCGCGACTATTCCGCCGTCGATGCCCGCGTTTGCGGCGATCTGTCTGACGGGGGCTTCGAGCGCGCGGATAACGATCTTCGCGCCTGTAAGCTCGTCGCCGTCAAGAGACTCGCACGCCTTTTTCACTGCGGGGATTATGGACAGCAACGCCGCTCCGCCGCCGGGAACGATACCCTCCTCGACAGCCGCGCGAGTCGCGTTGAGCGCGTCCTCTATGCGGAGCTTCTTTTCCTTCATTTCCACTTCCGTCGCCGCGCCGACGCCAATGACGGCTACGCCGCCCGCAAGCTTTGCAACGCGCTCCTGAAGCTTTTCTCTATCATAATCGGAAGTCGTTTCCGCCATTTGAGAGCGGATAGAAGCGACTCTTGCGGCGATCTCGCCCGCGTCGCCCGCGCCGCCTACGATCGTCGTATTGTCCTTATCCACCTTGACGGATTTCGCCCTGCCGAGCATGCTCAAGTTTACGTCCTTAAGCTCGTAGCCGAGGTCTGAAGAAACGTAAGTGCCGCCCGTGAGGATCGCGATATCCTCGAGATACGCCTTTCTTCTGTCGCCGAAGCCCGGAGCCTTGACCGCCACGCAGTTGAACACGCCCTTGAGCTTGTTGACGATGATGGTCGTCAGCGCCTCGCCCTCGATGTCGTCGGACACGATGAGAAGCTTCAAACCGTTTTTGAGCACCTGCTCGAGCAAAGGCAATATCTCCTGCACATTGCTTATCTTCTTATCGGTGATGAGGATTACGGGATTGTCGAGCTCGGCGATCATCTTGTCCGTATTCGTCACAAGATAGGGCGAAACGTATCCGCGATCGAACTGCATACCCTCGACGACGTTGAGCTCGGTCGTCATGGCCTTGCCCTCTTCTATCGTGATAACGCCGTCCTTGCCGACCTTTTCCATAGCGTCGGAAATGAGCTGTCCCACGCTCTCGTCGCCTGCGGATATCGCCGCGACCTGCGCGATAGCCTTCTTATCTTCAACGTCCTTACTTATTTTCTTAAGCTCCTCGACCGCTTTGTCCGTCGCAAACATGATACCGCGCTTGAGCACCATGGGGTTTGCGCCCGCGGCGACGTTTTTCAAGCCCTCCTTCACGATAGCCTGCGCAAGCACGCTCGCCGTCGTAGTGCCGTCGCCCGCGACGTCGTTGGTCTTTGTCGCGACTTCGCGGATGATCTGCGCGCCCATGTTTTCAAACGGGTCCTCGAGCACGATGTCCTTTGCTATCGTCACGCCGTCGTTCGTCACAAGCGGAATGCCGTAGGACTTATCGAGCACGACGTTTCTGCCCTTGGGACCCAAGGTGATTTTCACGGTATTTGCCAATGCGTCGACGCCCGCCTCGAGGGCTTTTCTCGCGTCGTCGCCATATTTAAATTGCTTTGCCATATATATACCTCCTTATTCGACTACGGCAAGAATGTCCGACTGTCTCACGATAACGACCTCTTCGCCGTCGATCTTAAACTCGCTTCCGGCATATTTGCCGTACAGAACTTTATCTCCGACCTTGACCTGCATCTTTATTTCCTTGCCGTCGATAACGCCGCCGGGTCCGACTGCGAGCACTGCGGCAAGCTGCGGCTTCTCTTTTGCCGCGCCGGGCAAGACGATACCGCTTGCGGTCTTTTCATCGGACTCTATGGCCTTGAGCACCACTTTGTCAAACAAAGGTTTGATTGTCATATATCTGCCTCCGATATTTAATATTTTTTAATTTAGCACTCATCGCGCTTGATTGCTAACAGTTTATACCAATGGTTGCCAGATGTCAATATATTATGCAATAATTTTTTGAAAAATTTGCAGGCAATTTGCAAGTCGCTGTTGAATATTGGTCTTTAATGTGATAGTATTTTTATAATATCGTAAAGGAAGCAAAATTATGGACAAATGGGATAAGAGATTTATGGACATGGCGGGGCTCGTGTCGTCCTGGACGAGCTGCGCGCGCGAAGGCAGAGCCATAGGCGCGATCATCGTCAAGGACAAGCGCATACTCACGACGGGCTACAACGGCGCGCCGTCGGGTATAACCACCTGCCGCGAAAAAGGCTTTTGCATGCGCGACAAGCTGGGTATCGCAAGCGGAACCTGCGCGGAAAAGTGCTATGCCGTGCATGCGGAGCAAAACGCTATATGTCAGGCGGCAAAGCTCGGCGTGTCGGTTGAGGGCGCGACGCTGTACTGCACGCACCAGCCCTGCACCATTTGCACGCGGCTCATCATAAACAGCGGCATCGCGAGGGTCGTATACAGGTATCCTTATCCGGACGAGTTTTCCATGCAGCTGTTCGCAGAGGCGGGCATAAAAGTGGAGCAATTTACAGACGTCGAATAAGAACGTCTATCATATCGAAAGAAGCCTGCGGGCTTCTTTTTTTATACCGTCAAACACCCTTCCCGCAAAATTTACAGAATAAATTTCATTCAAGTGCCGTCAAACGATTGACATGTGCGTACGCGCATGTATATAATGCACTCAATTAAAATCTTGGTTTAGTTTTACTAAACTTTTTGATTAAAATACCGATACTCGCTAAACCTGCCGTCAGTTTTGCCTAAACCGACCTAAAAGTTTAGAAGAGGTAAACAAAATACACACAATGTGTTTTGAGAGGGACATATGGAACTTGGCGTCAAAATAAAGCGGTTGCGGCTGCGCAACAATCTCACTCAAGAGGAGCTTGCCGACAGATGCGAGCTGACAAAGGGATATATTTCCCAGCTTGAAAACGAGCTTACGTCGCCTTCTATCGCCACGCTCGAAGACATACTAAACGCGCTCGGCACCACGCCCGCGGAGTTTTTCAGCGACGAAAAAAACGAAAAGCTTGTTTACACCGAGGCGGACTTCATTGAAAAGCTTGCGGACGGACACAAGATAGAATGGCTTGTTCCCAACGCTCAAAAAAACGAGATGGAGCCCATTCGCATGACGGTCGAGCCGCACACCTCCCTGCAGGACGACGTGCCCCACGAGGGCGACGAATTCGGATACGTGCTTAAGGGCTCTATATGGCTGCATATAGGTCAGGCGGCGTATCCCGTCAAAAAGGGCGAAGTGTTTTATTTTGCGGCAGGCAAGGTACACCGCATAGAGAACCGCACTGCGGAAAAAGCGGTGGTGCTTTGGATAGCGTCACCGCCGACATTTTAAATAACGCGCACGCGCCGTGCGCGAGAATAAAGACAAATTCACTTTACGAGGACACCCGTATGATGACAAAAGCACCCACCGATAATATCATCGAGCTCAAGAACGTCTATAAGACCTATGACGACAAAACCGTCGTAAAAAACGCAAGCCTCACAATAAAGCGCGGCGAATTCGTCACGCTGTTGGGTCCCAGCGGATGCGGCAAGACGACCACCCTGCGCATGATCGCGGGCTTCGAGATGCCCACAAGCGGACAGATCATCTTCGACGGCAAGGATATCACCGATATGCCGCCCCACCTGCGTCAGGTCAATACCGTGTTTCAGAAGTACGCGTTGTTTCCGCATCTCAACGTTTTCAACAACATAGCCTTCGGACTGAAGCTTAAGGTCGTTCCCAACGGGACCAAAACCAACAGAAAGGGCGAGACCGTGCAGCTCTTCAGAAAATACACCAAGGCGGAGATAAAAGAGAAGGTGGACAACGCGCTCAAGATGGTGGATCTTGAGGACTACGGTCACCGCAACGTCTCCTCTCTTTCCGGCGGACAACAGCAGCGCGTAGCCATAGCGCGCGCGCTTGTAAACGAGCCGCAGGTGCTTCTTCTCGACGAGCCTTTGGGCGCGCTCGACCTCAAAATGCGAAAGGACATGCAGCTCGAGCTCATGGACATGCACGAGCGCTTGGGCATCACGTTTATCTACGTCACTCACGATCAGGAGGAAGCGCTTACCATGTCGGATAAGATAGTCGTCATGCGCCTAGGCGAGATACAGCAGATCGCCGCGCCGGAAAAGATATACGACGAACCGGCGAACGCCTTTGTCGCGGACTTCATCGGCGAAAGCACGATACTTTCCGGCGTAATGCTCGACGATTATAAGGTGGAATTTTGCGAAACGGTTTTCGAGTGCGTGGACAAGGGCTTCAAAAAGAACGAGCCTATCGACGTCATCATCCGTCCGGAGGATCTGAAAATTCTGGACGCCGACGACAAAAGGTCGCTTATATCCGCAACCGTGCTGTCCTCCGTTTTTAAAGGCGATCACTATCAGGTGACGCTGCTTGCGGGCGGCAACGAGCTTGTCGCTCACGATACGGCTTCATACGATGTCAACGACGCCGTAGGGCTTTACATCAAGCCGTTCGATCTGCACATCATGCACAAAACGCGCATCATCAACGAGATAGACACATATATCACGGGCGAAAACCTTGTTGAAATATGCGGCGCGGATTTCGAGTGCGTCACCACGCTTCCCGAGGGCACGCCGGTAAGAGTTTCCGTGGATTTCGACGACGTGGAGATAACCGACGACGAGAACGACGGCACGATCGGCGCGACCGTGCTTTCGTCCATATACAAAGGCAGCTACTATCAGGCGATACTGTCCACCGACGACCACTACAACTTCTTTGCCGACACCGACTACGAATGGCTTAAAGGCGACCGCGTCGGCATAAACATCGCGGCGGAAAAGATAATCATAGAGCCGCGCGAGGAAAATGCCGAGGAGCAAACAAAGGTCGTAGAGGACGAGACGTTGAACGAATACGACCGAGCCGAAGAGGAAGAGCTGCTGGAAACGGCTATGGCGGAGGATACCGTCGCGGTCAAAACAGACGCGCTATCCCCCGTGCCGTCCGACGAGGAGGTTGAACTGTGAAAGCGAAAACGTCGCGCAAGCCTTTCCGTCTGACGAAAAAGGCGTTTAGCGTACTCTATATACTGTTTTTATTGCTGTTTGTCGTCGTGCCGTTGGTGCTCATACTCGTCAACGCATTTCTCGACAACGACAAAAATCTGACCCTTGAAAACTTTAAGGTGTTTTTCTCGTCGTCGTCAAGCCTCGTAGTGCTTGCGAATTCCCTTCTCGTAGGCGTGATCACCACCCTGCTTTGTCTTATCATAGGCTATCCCGTCGCGTACATTCTCTCCAAGATGAGCAGCGGCAAGATAATCGTATTGCTGTATATCATACCGATGGGCGTCAATTTTCTTATCCGCACCCTCGCGACCAAGGCGATATTCATCGCGATGGGCGTGGAGCTCGGCATGGGCACGGTCATATTCGGCATGGTATACAACTATCTGCCCTTCATGATACTGCCGTTGCACACCACCCTCGCGGGGATAGACAAGAGCTATGCGGAGGCTGCGCAGGACCTCGGAGCGGATAAGGCGACGGTATTTTTAAAGACCACTCTGCCCCTGTCCGTCAGCGGGATATTGAGCGGGATCACAATGGTATTTATCCCCACGATCTCAACCTACGCGATATCGCAGCTTCTTTCAAACGGCAAGATATTCCTCTTTGGCGACTCCATACAGTTGAGCTTCGAGCAGGGCATGTACGGCGTGGGCTCCATCATGAGCATCGTCATGCTCATATTCGTGCTCGTTTCGAACTTTGTCATGAACAAATTCAATCGCAACGGCAACGCGGTGAGGAGGTCTTTATGGTGAAAGTCAAAAGCTTTTTCGAGAAGTTTTATCTTGCGGTAATACTCGCCATCCTATACGCGCCCATTATCCTGCTGATAATATACTCGTTTTCAAACAGCTCGAATTTCAATTTCGACAAGGGCTTCAGCTTCGACGCGTACATAGCCATATTCAAATCGCCCAAATCGCCCGACCTTTGGAGCGCCGTTGGCAACACCTTCCTTATCGCGACGGTATCGTCGGTGATCGCGACGGTCATGGGGACGTTTGCGTCGATCGGCATTTTCCACCTCGGCAGAAGGTCGAGACGTCTTGTGGAAAACGTCAATCAATTTCCCATAATAAACAGCGAAATAGTCATGGCGGTATCTCTGATGATATTCTTCGTCACGTTCGCATTTCCCGAGGGTTATCTGCGGCTTATCATAGCGCACATCGCGTTTTGCACGCCTTACGTCGTGCTCAACGTGCTTCCGAAGCTTGAATCAATGGATCCCAATATCTACGAAGCCGCGCTCGACCTCGGCGCGAACCCGTTTAAAGCTCTCACAAAAGTGATGTTCCCTATTATCACGCCCGGCATAGTCAGCGGCTTCGTCATGGCGTTTTTGATGTCCATGGACGACTTCATAATCACCCAGATAAACAAGGGCGCGTCTACGGGCATAAACACCCTTTCAACCTATATCTATTCCGACGCGCGCGTTCAGGGGCTCGAGCCGTTTTGGTATGCGATATTCAGCATAATATTCGTCATCGTGCTTGCGGCGGTGCTCTCCGTCAACCTCGTGAAAATAAGCAAACAAAAGAAAAAGGATAAGGAGGCGGGCGCAAAATGAAAAAAACTCTTTGTCTGATCATTACTGCGGCTCTGCTTGCCTGCGCTCTACTGCCCGTGCTTGCGGCATGCGACAGCGGCGGCGTAGGCGGGACGGATAAGCTATACGTCTACAATTGGGAAAACTATATAGATCTGGGCATAATCAAAGAGGATTTTCCCGCTTATTATAAGGAGGTCACGGGACGCTCGCTGGAAATCGTATACACCACCTTCGACACAAACGAAACGATGATGACGAAGGTGCTCAAGGGCGATGCCAACGTGGATCTGATATGTCCTTCGGAGTATTCCATAGAAAAGCTTATGCGCGCCGACTGTCTTTTGAACCAACGCGACGTGTATAACGACGTAAAGCCGCAGCTCGAGCGTTACGGCGTTTCCCTCGAAGCTATGAGCAGCATCAACGACGACGGCTACGGCAACATAGAGCCTGGCATAATGGACGTGATAAAGCCCATGTTCGACGGTCTCGAGGGCGCGGACGGCAAGACGTACAATATGACGGAATATATGGTGCCCTACTTCTGGGGGACGCTCGGCATCCTGTATAACACAAGCGTGATAAGCCTCGAGGAACTTGAAGAATACGGCTGGGGCGTGCTTTGGAACAGGCAGGACAACAAAAAGCTGTACAACAAGATACTCATGAAGGACAGCGTGCGCGACAGCTACGCCGCCGCGGTCTT
>CANDBZ010000011.1 GCA_947383095.1 uncultured Clostridia bacterium
ACGTTCTTTACAAAATTCCCTTCAAAAATTCACCGGTATAGCTGCCCTTCGCGTTTGCAACCTGCTCCGGAGTGCCTTTCGCGACGATTTTTCCTCCGCGGTCGCCGCCGTCGGGACCGAGGTCGATAATATAGTCCGCAACCTTTATCACGTCCAGATTATGCTCTATGACGACGACGCTGTTGCCCTGCTCCACCAGCCTTTGCAGGATAGACAGCAGCTTGCTCACATCATGAGTATGCAGACCCGTTGTTGGCTCGTCGAGGATATACATCGTCTTGCCCGTGGAGCGCCTTGACAGCTCGGTTGCAAGCTTGACGCGCTGCGCCTCGCCGCCCGACAGCGTAGTGGAAGACTGCCCGAGCTTGACGTATCCCAATCCGACGTCGTAAAGCGTGGAAATTTTGTTGCGTATCTTCGGAATATTTTCAAAAAAGCCTACCGCCTCTTCAATGGTCATATCCAACACGTCGCTTATATTTTTGCCCTTATATCTCACGTCCAGCGTCTCTCGGTTGTAGCGCGCGCCCTTGCACACGTCGCAGGGCACGTATATATCCGGCAAAAAATGCATTTCTATCTTTATCATGCCGTCGCCGCTGCAATGCTCGCACCTGCCGCCGCTGACGTTAAAGGAAAATCTGCCCGCGCCGTAGCCCCTCGCCTTGGAATCGGGCAAGGACGCAAACAGCTCCCTTATCGCGCTGAAAACGCCCGTATACGTCGCGGGATTGGAGCGCGGCGTGCGGCCGATCGGGCTTTGATCGATGCATATGACCTTATCCAGATTCTCGATACCTTCAACGGAGCTATACTCTCCCTCGGAGAGTCTGCTGTTCATAAGCTTGTTTGACAACGCGGGATAAAGTATCTCGTTGACAAAGCTCGATTTCCCGCTGCCCGACACGCCCGTGATGCAGGTGAGCGTGCCGAGAGGGATTTCCGCGTTTATTCCCGTGAGGTTGTTTTGCTTCGCGCCCTTGACGGAGATATACTTGCCGTTGCCCTTACGGCGCGCGATGGGAACTTCGATTTTATACTCGCCGCTCAAATACTTGCCCGTGACGGACCTTTCGCTTGCGATAACGTCGTCCACGCTGCCCGCGGCGATCACCTCGCCGCCGTGCACGCCCGCGCCGGGACCGATATCGACGATATAATCCGCGCTTCTTATCGTCTCTTCGTCATGCTCGACTACTATGAGCGTATTGCCGAGGTCGCGCAAGTTCTTTAGAGATGCGAGCAACCTCTGATTATCCTTTTGATGCAGGCCTATGCTCGGTTCGTCGAGGATATACAGTACTCCCGTGAGGCCGCTGCCTATCTGCGTTGCAAGGCGTATTCGTTGAGATTCGCCGCCGGACAGCGTCGCCGCCGAGCGCGACAGGGTGAGATAATCAAGCCCGACGTTCACCAAAAACTCGAGCCTTGCGCTTATCTCCTTGAGTATCCTGTCCGCAATAAGATGCTGAACGTACGTGAGCTGCAAGTCGCCTATAAAATCCTTGAGCTTGCCCACGGACATCTTTGTCATATCATCTATATTTACGCCGCCGATAGTCACCGCAAATGCCTCCGGCTTCAATCGCTTTCCGCCGCAGGTGGAGCACGGGACGTCCTTCATATATTTTGCGATCTCCGTCTTTATCATCTCGCTGTCCGTCTCGTTGAAGCGGCGCATGAGATTGTTTGCTATGCCCTCGAAGCTCGAGTTGTAAAAGCCGCTGAACCTGCGCGAATTATATTCCATGGGTATGCGGTCGCCGTCGTTGCCGTAAAAAATGATGTCTATGATATTTTGCGGCAAGTCCTTGAGAGGCGTATCCAATGAAAACCCGTACGCGCTCGCCAATGCCTTGAGCTGCATGCCCATCATGCCGGACGTATCGAGCATCCATCCCGACGCCTTTATCGCGCCCTGCTTTATGCTCTTGTTTCTGTCCGTTATCAAACGTTCTACGTCTATCTCCTGTCTGAAGCCCAAGCCGCCGCACTCCGGACACGCGCCGTACGGATTGTTGAAGGAAAACAGACGCGGCGTAAGCTCCTCGAAGGACAGGTCGCAGTCGGGACACGCATACTTTGTGGAATACAACGCCTCCTCGCCGTCGAAGTCGGCTATGACCAAGCCCTCCGACAGCTTTATGGCGTTTTCTATCGCGTCCGACAAACGGCGCTCCGCGCCCTCCCTGACGATTATCCTGTCTATGACAACGCTGATCGTGTGCTTGACGTTTTTGTCGAGCTCTATGCTTTCGTCAAGCGTATAGTTGCTGCCGTCCACCCTCACTCTCGCGTAGCCCGCGCGCTTAAGCTGCTCGAATTCCTTGCGGTATTCGCCCTTTCTGCCGCGCACGATCGGCGCGAGAAGCTGCAGCTTCGCCCCCTTATGCTCCATGATCCTGTCGCATATCTGGTCGACGGTCTGCCGCTCGATAAGACGGCCGCATTTGGGACAGTGCGCGGTGCCTATCCTTGCGTACAGCAAACGCAGATAGTCGTATATTTCGGTCACCGTGCCCACGGTCGATCTCGGATTGTGCGAGGTCGTTTTCTGATCTATGGAAACCGCGGGCGATAAGCCCTCGATATAGTCGACGTCCGGCTTTTGCATCTGTCCGAGGAACATGCGCGCATAGCTCGACAGGCTTTCCACGTATCTGCGCTGTCCCTCCGCAAAAATCGTATCGAACGCCAAAGAGGATTTTCCGCTGCCGGAAAGCCCCGTAAACACAACCAATTTGTCGCGCGGGATTTCCAGATCCACCGACTTCAAATTGTTTTCTCTTGCACCCTTGATATAAATCTTATCCATATGTATACCGTCGCCGTTCAGCTCAATTTTTTTATCTGTCTCTTGAGGTCGTTTAGCTCGTCTCGCAAAAGTATCGCCTTCTCGAAATCCAACTGCTCCGCCGCGACCTTCATGAGAGCTTTGACCCTCTCTATTTCGCGAGACAGGTCTTTTACCGTCAGTTTGTCGTTTTTAACCGCCTTTTTAGTGATTTCAAGCGAATTTTTGATTGCGCTCACAACCGTCTTCGGCACTATGCCGTTTTGCTCGTTATACTCCGCCTGAAGCTTGCGGCGGCGGTTTGTCTCGCCTATCGCTCTCTTCATGCTGTCCGTCATATTGTCCGCGTACATGACGACCCTGCCTCTGTCGTTTCTCGCCGCTCTGCCGACGGTCTGTATGAGCGCGCTCTCGCTGCGCAAAAAGCCTTCCTTATCGGCGTCGAGGATTGCGACCAGCTGCACCTCGGGCACGTCAAGCCCCTCTCGCAAGAGATTGATGCCGACAAGCACGTCGAACTCGCCCTCGCGCAAGCCGCGCACGATCTCGATACGCTCCAGCGTGTCTATGTCGGAGTGCATGTATTTGACTCGTATTCCCACTTCCTTGAGATAGTCCGTCAGGCTTTCCGCCATCTTTTTCGTGAGCGTCGTCACAAACACTCTGCCCTTATTTGCGACGGTTTTCTTCACCTCTCCGATGAGGTCGTCGATCTGTCCCTGCACGGGCTTGACGGTGATTTCGGGGTCGAGCAAGCCCGTTGGACGGATTATCTGCTCCGCCACGTCGTCGGCTCTGTCGAGCTCGTATTTCGCGGGAGTCGCGGACATACATACTACCTGACGGAGCCTGCCGTCAAACTCGTCGAAGGTGAGCGGACGGTTGTCGTATGCCGACGGCAGTCTGAAGCCGTATTCAACAAGGTTAAATTTCCTCGCCCTATCTCCGTTGTACATGCCGTGTATCTGCGGAATAGTCATATGGCTTTCGTCTATAAAAGTCAAAAAGTCCTTCGGGAAAAAGTCGAGCAACGTATAAGGCGCCTGTCCTATTTCGCGCCCGTCGAAATATCGCGAATAGTTTTCTATGCCGCTGCAAAAGCCCACTTCCCGTATCATCTCGACGTCGTAATTGACGCGCTCCTCTATGCGCTGCGCCTCGATAAGCTTGCCCGCGTCCTGAAAGTATTTCACTCTTTCGGCTTTATCGCGCATAATACGGCGCAAAATCTCCTCTCTGTCGCCGCTTATGACATAGTGCGTCGCGGGGAATATAAGCGTGTGCTTAAGCTCGCTGACTACGTGACATGTCAAGCCGTCGATCTCGCATATTCTCTCCACCGTATCTCCGAAAAACTCGACGCGGATAGCTATCTCCGAGCTTGTCGACGGGAATATATCCACAACGTCGCCGCGCATGCGGAAGGTGCTGCGCACAAAGTCTACGTCCGCGCGTTTATACTGTATATCCACAAGCCTGCGCGCAAGCTCGTCGCGGTCTATCTCGTCGCCCTCGCGTATGGACACCGATTGCGCGAAGTAGTCCGTCGGAGCGCCCAACCCGTATATACACGACACGCTTGCGACGACGATGGTATCCTCTCTTTCGCACAGCGACGCGGTGGCGGAGTTGCGCAGCTTGTCTATCTCCTCGTTGACCTGCAGATCCTTTTCTATATAAGTATCCGTGCGCGGTATATACGCCTCCGGCTGATAGTAGTCATAGTAGGATACAAAAAACTCAACCCTGTTTTTAGGAAAAAACTCTCTCAACTCGTTGCAAAGCTGCGCGGCGAGCGTTTTATTGTGCGCTATCACGAGCGTAGGCTTTTGCATACGCTCGATAATGTTCGCCATAGTAAAAGTTTTGCCGGAGCCCGTGACGCCCAACAAAACTTCCGTATTAAACCCGCTTTTGAGACCGTCGACGATTTTTTCAATCGCCTGCGGCTGGTCTCCCGTAGGCTTGTATTTGCTGACAAGTTCAAATTTCATATTTTTCAAACTTCCCGCGCCGAACGCGCGGGTATGTAAACCCTATAAAAGCTCCGTAAGAAGCACCTTCAATCCCCAGCCTGCGGCGGCGGACACGAGACCCGTCGCGACGGCAAGCAAGATCCTGAACAAGACGTTGCTCTTGAAAGCCCTTTCCACTCTTGCGAATTGCAGACCCTTTTTGTGCATATTGATGCAATAGACCAGCTCGCCCTTTTTATCCGAACGCGTCAAATCGAAATAGTCGTCTATCTCGAGATTGCGCAAGGTCACGTCCAGCTCGCTTTCCTCAAAATCGAGGTCGAGCGGGATTTGCGAAAAGATGTCGATTGGGGTGAGCAAACAGGCGCCGTTTTGCTTATCGGCGTCCTTGTAAACCACTCTCATAACGGCTTTTTCTTTTTTTGTAAGGACGTGTTGCCTTTCGAGGTTCATAAACCCTCCAATGTCATTGTTACCATTTCGCGGTTAAATACACAGCGAAAGCGCATCGAGCTCAAAAAACGAATCTTGTCAGTATCACCGTAACCGCGGCGACTATCGCGCTGCCAAGCAATCCGCCCAGAAAGGACATGAATAGCACGGCGCCGCGCCGCACCTGTTCCGTTTTCGAGCGCTTTTTCTCGCCGTACGGCACGCGTTCCTTGACGACGGGAGCGGGCGTATTCCGATCCTGTTCGTCCTCTTCGAGCGCGGGCTTCGGCGGCTCCTCTAGACGTTTGACGACGCAGAGACAGTACTCGTCGGGGGTGAAATACTTGATATTGACCAAATCCCTCTCCTTCAGCTCGCGTATGATCTGCGACAGCTGGATTTTCGTCAACTCTGCGGACGAAGGAAGCTTTTGAGTGATTTCGTCCGCGTCGACAATTTTAAAGCCCTCGCCGACGCCGGCTATCTCGCAAAGTATATCGTATACGTTTTGGCATTCGGGATTAAGCATCGTCACCTCCATCACTGTCACGATTTTAGCACATATATAAAAATATAGCAATATATTTTTAGCTCTGCCATTTTAAAAGCGGTTGTAAAGTCGCGCGGCGCAATCAGTCCGCCGAGACTTTTATCTTCTCTCTATAACGACAAGTCATGCAAACAGATTTTTTTAAATTTCATGTATAAAAACCGACTGTTTAGTGGATAAATAAAATTATGACTTGCGTTTTGTCGTTTTTTCGTTTATAATGCAGTTATAACCCCAAGGAGGTCAAATATGAACAAAGCAGAATTTATCAAGGCAATCGCTCAAAAGGCAGGGATTTCATTGTCGGACGCAACGGCAGCAGTCGACGCGTATACCGCCGTCGTGACGGAAACTCTTAAGGCAGGCGACAAAGTCGCAATCGCAAACTTCGGTTCTTATGAGATAAAGGAAAAGCCCGAAAGACAAGGCTTCAACCCCATCACAAAGCAACCCATCACCATTGCGGCGTCCAAAGTCCCCACTCTCAAGTTTGGCAAAGCTTTCAAAGATATGTTTAATTGAGCATTGACAGCGATATAAAAACAGACGGTCTTTTGACCGTCTGTTTTGATTTGCCTAATTTTACCGCAAAGCGCAAATGCCGCTTTCCGTCGGTTTAGATATCCGATAACGCTTGTCCGCTGTAATCTGTAAATATTATTCAAAAGTATTTATGCTTCTTATCCTCCTTTTTTATAAATCATAATAGACATTAAAACCGATATCACTATATGGAACGTTCTCCCATTGATTATTTTCCAACAAATCAAACGACTGCATAGAAACCAAGTTCAAAAATTTATTACCGCGTTTCACAGCAGGAATATAATCTCCCGTATAATCATTCATGAGCATATATCTTCTTTCGTCGCCTATGCGCGCCACCTTAAAATGGCTATCGATATATGCGATATAATCTCCGTTTTCATTCACTTCAGATACAGTGTCATGATACCTTCCCGGATACTTCCACCCGCTTTCCGGATAAGGCTCATCGCTGTTCCAATATCTGTATCTTTGCCATGTGCGAGGTTTTCTCGGATGCGAATTCACCCAATTATCATGCGAATCTCGGGTATACATGCTTCTGCTGCCCAAATATTGAGACAACACGTTTCCACTCTTCTTATTTATCAGGATATACACGTATCCGTTCGGCTCGAAGTCAATCAGAAAATAACGCAGCTTTTCGTTTTCGTCATATACGGGATAAATCTTCATATCTGTATATCCGTATGGCGAATCGGGCGAAAGATATCTCTTTTCGGCAAGCTTCGTCACTCGTTGCAAATGCTGCTCGTCCGTGTATTTATCCGAATCAATATCCACATACTCTATGATGAGAAACGACGAAACCAATACTGCGACAACAAGCACTATGCAAAGCACGGCAATTCCCGCTTTCTTGCCCTTGGACATTTTCTTCTTTTCCACGTTCTTTGTTATCATAATCGTCTCCCTTTATAAATTAAATTGGATAACAGGTATAAAATCAATATCGCTGGGCAACTTTTCTTCGGAATTTAAACTGTTCAAATCAAAAAGCTCCATAGAAACCAAGTTTAAAAATCTGTCCCCACGCTTAACGGCAGGTATCCACCAACTATTATTAGAGTTCAATAAATATTTTCTTTCATCGCATATGCCAGCCACCTTAAAATGGCTGTCGATATACTTGATATAATCTCCGTTTTCATCCACCTCTGACACTGTATTCATATGTGGGCCCGGATACTTCCAACCGCTTTCCGGATAAGACTCATTACTTTCCCAAATTCTGTATCTTTGCCAAGGAACTTGTTTCACTGATGAATACTTCACTTTATTGTCATGCGAATCTCGGGTATACATGCTTCTGCTACCCAAAAATTGAGACACCACGTTTCCGCTCTTCTTATTTATCAGGATATACACATATCCGTTCGGCTCGAAGTCAATGAGGAAATAACGCAGCTTTTCATTTTCGTCATATACGGGATAAATCTTCATATCCGTATATCCGTAGGGCGAATCGGGCGAAAGATATCTCTTTTCGGCAAGTTTCGTCACTCTTTGCAAATGCTGCTCGTCCGTGTATTTATCCGCGTCAATATCCACATGCTCTATAATGAGAAACGACGATACTAATACTGCGACAACAAGCACTATACAAAGCACGGCAATCCCCGCTTTTTTGCCCTTGGACACTTTCTTTTTCTCCACGCTGTTTTCCATGGCTCTGCCTCCCGATTATATGATATATTATATATATGCGGAATTCAAGCTCGCATTTTGTTAAATTTTGTCGAATTTTGTCGCAAGGTGCATGAAGCAAACCGCACGGCATATCTGCAACGCACAAATCGTAATCGGCCGACTTCGATAATATGTGCAAAGCGCGCTTTTTTGAAAGCGCGCTTTTATTGTTGATATCGCAAACAACAGCTTTATCTATCGCAATCCGTGGCATAAACCTTATTTACGGTCATTTCTTCGAAATGATGTCCCCCGTCTTTGGGTCGAGAAGCATTGCCCAATAATCCACTCCGTCGCCTATGAACGAGACGTAATAATAATAGTTTTTCCTGTCTCCCGAAATGAGCTTGACGTATATTTCGCGTTGCGGCTTTCCGTCCGCGCTTTCAAGTTCGATCTTCTCCTTGAACGCGTCCTTTGCCAGATTGATGATGTCCGCGGAGGTCAACGCTCCCTCGAGGACGTTTTTCAATTCTATCTCGCTGACGTCGCTGCCCGCCGTCAGGGTTATGCTTGTCGGCACGAAATCGAGGTTTATCGTCGCGCTGTACTCGCCGTACTCCGCGCTGTCCAATTCGCCGCTCAAGGTCGCGTCGTTTTCGCCCTTCACAACATAGCTTACGCCGTCATAGTCGTTTGACTTGAGCGGAACGACCGTGATTTGACAAAAATCCTGTACGTCGGTCGCTTTGCCGTCGGCGATAAATATCTTCTCCCGTCTGCCCTTTTCGATCGCAACGGAGAACATATCGCTTTCTCCCGCAAAATAAGCATCGGTCTGCCTCGAAACGTTGTCGCTCGGGTTTTTGCCGTCCTTCGGATTGCACGCAACGAAGACCGCAAGCGCGCATACGATTATCGATATTGCCGTCACTGCCAATAAAATTTTTCTTTTCATATCAAAAATATATGTGCGTTTTATGCAAATATTACAACAAATCAGCGACAAAATATTTGCGATACGCCGTATATTATGATAGACTATTCAATAATATAAATATTGTATTTTGACTTCGTACACATGCGCGCAAGGGGTGAACGATGGACGTGCAAATTACCGATGATACTCAAAGCATTGCGGAAAACGCCTTCCGCACCGACGTGCAAAACGGGTTGTTTTCCGACGAGGTCGAGCAAAGAAAGCTCGACGGCAAGGTCAATGTCAATTCCGATGTTAAAACCAAATCCGTAGCGCAGATCTTGCGCGAAAATCTTATCACGTTCTTCAATCTCGTTTTCGTAGTGCTTGCGGTTTTGCTCTGCTTTTTTGTGGATTGGAACGATTTCATCGGCGCGATAAGCAATTTCAGTTTTCTTATTCTCATAATTTTCAACGCGCTCATCGGCATCTTGCAGGAGCTTCGCGCAAAACGTACCATAGACAAGCTTTCTCTTATATCCGCGCCCAAGGTCGCCGTGCTTCGCGACGGCGAGCAATACGAGATCGCCGTCAATGAGATCGTGCTCGACGACATAACGATCCTCTCCTCCGGCAACCAGATATGCGCTGACGCGGTGATAGTAGACGGCTCTATAGAGGTCAACGAAAGCCTTATCACGGGCGAGCCCGACGCAATACTAAAGACTCCGGGCAGCCGCGTGATGTCGGGCAGCTTCGTCCTTGCCGGCAGCGCAAAAGCGCAGGTAGAGCACGTGGGGGCGGACAATTTCGCAAACAAAATAAGCGCGGGCGCGAAATACTTCAAAAAGCCCAATTCTCAAATCTGGCGCTCGCTCATGCTGATAATCAAGATCATGGCGGCGATCATAGTGCCGCTTGGCATCGCTCTTTTCGGCGTCAAATATCTGTTGCAAAGCGACAGCGTGTTCAGAGGCGGCGAGGTCACGCTCAACGAAACCGTTATAAGCACGATAGGCACCGTGATCGGCATGATCCCGAGCGGGCTTGTCGCGCTGACGTCCACGGTATTCTGCGTGAGCGTCATTCGCCTTTCAAAGCGCAATATCCTTGCGCAGGACCTCTATTGCGTTGAGACCCTTGCGCGCGTGGACGTGCTCTGTCTCGATAAAACGGGCACTATCACAGAGGGCACGATGGAGGTCAAACAGTTAGAGCCGTTTGGCGACAGGACGCAGGACGATATAAAAGCCATTATCCGCAACGTCACTTCCGCTCTGTCCGACGACAACGCCACCGCCAACGCGCTGCGCAATTACGTCGCGGACGTTCCAGTCGCGGCGGAGGCTCAAGGCACGGTGCCGTTTTCATCCGCAAGGAAATGGAGCGGCGCGCGCATAGACGGCACATCCTATGTGCTCGGCGCGCCCGAGTTCGTATTCAAAAAGAGCGGAGTCCCCGCGTTTATAGCCGACAGAACGGCTGAAATGGCGGCAAACGGATATCGCGTCATGCTGCTCGCGTCCTCCGCAAACGATTTCAACAACAATGCCCTGCCCGACAAGCTGATCCCCGAAAGCTTTATCTTCATCACGGATAAAATTCGCGACGAGGCGCCCGATACCCTCCGCTTTTTCAAGGAGGAAGGCGTTGAAGTCAAGATAATATCGGGCGACAATCCCGAGACCGTCCGCGCCGTCGCAATGCGCGCGGGACTTGAAGACTGCGACAATATCATCGATATGTCCACCCTGTCCGCCGAAGAAGAGATATATGAAGCGGCAAGCAAATATACCATTTTCGGACGCGTCCTGCCCGACCAAAAGCTCATGCTTGTCAAGGCTCTGAAGCGCCTCGGGCACACCGTGGCCATGACGGGCGACGGCGTCAACGACGTGCTCGCGCTCAAAGCCGCGGACTGCTCGATAGCAATGGCGTCCGGCTCCGACGCGGCAAAAAACGTCAGCTCTCTCGTGCTTTTGGACAGCAACTTCGCTTCTATGCCGCAGGTCGTTGCGGAAGGCAGACGCTCTATAAACAATCTGGAGCGCTCCGCCGCGCTGTACCTCATGAAGACCATTTACAACACCCTGCTTGCCATACTCTTTATGATAGTGTCCCACCCGCTGCCGTTCTCTCCGAACAATCTTACGCTTATGGGAGCGGTGACGATAGGTATTCCCTCCGTGGTTCTGGCTCTCGAGCCCAATCACAAGCGCATCGAGGGCAAGTTCCTTCCCAAGGTGCTTGCAAACGCGTTGCCGGGAGGCGTCACCGTGCTTCTCGGCGCGATTGCGGTCATCGTTTGCCACGAGCATTTTTTGTCGTCGCTGTCAAATGATCAGGCTTGCACGCTGTTTATCGTGATCATCACCTTCGTCGGCTTTATGATGCTTGCAAAGGTCAGCCTGCCCTTCACTTGGCTTCACCTTGCGATGTATCTGCTCATGCTGTTTATTTTCGTAGCGTGTTATGCGATTCCGTTCCCCGGCAACATCGTTGCAAAATTCTTTGGACTCAACAGGGACTTCACACTGGATATGGGCAAGGCGATGATGGCGATCGCCGCCGTCCTGCTGCCGATATACGTCGGACTGTGCTTTGCCATGCATGCGATACGAAAGAAATACAGCCGGTATTGGAACAAAAAATTCGACAGGCTCGACGACCGCATAAAAGCTAAATAATTAAAATGCTTACACAAAAAAGCAACCGCGTTCTGCGGTTGCTCTTTTTATTGAACGGTCATTTACTCCTCGTCGGGCTCCTCGCTTATCTCCTGCGCGCCCTCGCTGCGGGACAGCACGTCGACGCCGCTCAATTCCTCGCTGCCGAGCGTCGCGGCTTCGTATGCGGTTTCCGCCTCGGTCTCTTCGGCAAGCTCCGCGTCGCCGCTCTCCGCGGCATGACGCGCCGCAAGCTCTTCTCTCATCTGCTTCTTGGTCTTCTCGTCTATCTTATAGAAGAACATGACTATCGAGCTCGCAAGCATGCAAAGCCCCGGCAAGAGGAAGTATATCGCCCAAGCCTTGTTTTGCATCGCGTTGGTGACGTACGACGATATGGGCGCGCCGCCGGCGATCGTAGCGAAATATTTTTCCGAGCTGTAGTTTATCGCTCCGATAAACAGCAGACCCAATGAAACCGAAAGCGCGTTTGACAGCTTGTTCGACATCGACAAAATCGCAAACTGCGTACCCTCCGTGCGCTTGCCCGTCTTCCACTCCTGATAGTCCACGATATCGGCGGTCATGACCATCGGCAGATAGCCGTTGGGACCGTAGGCAAAGCCGAGGAAGAATTGGTAAATGAATATCGCCCATATCGAGCGCAGCGCGCTGCCGCCGAAGACGTACATCAAAAACGCGATCAGGCACACGCCGAAGCCGTAAAAGCCCGCGATGATGAAATACTTTTTTTCGCCGAGCTTTTTGTTTATCACGGGGTTGAGCAATATAGTCACCATGCTTGAAATAGCCGAAGTGAGACCAATCGCCCAGCTGCACTGGTCGCCGCGCAGAACGCCCATGCCGATAAAGCTCAAATCTATGCCGTCGCGTATGAGAATGCACGACGCCTGCACCGCTATGCCCAAGCCGATATTTCTGCCGAAGCCGAGCATAAAGGTGAGGAAAAGTATCATGATCATCTTGTTGTTTTTAAGCTCGCCGAACATCTCTCTGAAGCTCATGCCCGACGCTGTCGACGACTTATACTGCTCCTTGCCCTTGAAGTACATCAACAGCTGGAACACAAGCCCGAGCGCCGACATGACGATCGCCGTAATGAGATACGTAAGCTTGCTCACGCCGTTGGTATCGCCCACGATCAAGCCCATTATCATGATAAATATGCCGGGACTTGCAAGAGAGATCGAGCGAAGCGTATTCGCCATACCCGCGGCGTTGTTGGTGTCGTTGGCGTTGTTGGCGACAAGGGACAACGTGCCCGACACGGGAATATCCGCCATAGTCATGCTGACGTTCCAAAGTATCATGATGAGCGTCACCCATATATACTTGCCTGCGGTGCCTCCCGCCGAGCTGCCGAACGGTATGAACACAAACGAAAGCGTTGTGAACACCGCAAGCGGAAACGCGGAAAACAATATCCACGGTCTCATCTTGCCCGCCTTGAAATTGGCGCGGTCGATGAGATTGCCAATCACGAAATCCGCGACGATACTCACAAACTTCGCCACCAATATGATGACCGCGATAGCGACGAGGTTCGCGCCCAGGATCTTATTAAAAAACTCCGCCTGATAGCTGTTTATCAAACCTATGGCGAAGTTTATGCCCATCAACCCCAAAGCGTAGAGCCACATATTGCCCGTAAGCCCGATAAAACGCTTTTGAGGCTTTTGTTCCATCAAATTTGTCATAATTTTCTCCCTTGTCATCAAGACTTTATCATTATATACAATAAGACGGACTTTTTCAATATCGATTTTAATATTTCTTTAATGTTGTACATATAAAAAATCCCGTTTGAAAACGGGAGGTCGAATTCAATCGGGTTTGCGGCAAAAGTAGGGACCGAAATCGGGCTCGTGCGTTCTGATATAGCACCATTCGCCGTCCCTGCCGAGAATATAAACCTCGACGTCTTCGCTTGAGTCTATACTCCTCGCAGTCTCATATTCCTGCGAAATCGACTGTTCCTCGCCTATGCCGTACGAGCCGCCTCGCAATTCGTAAAAAGCGACCGTTGCGCCTCGCTTATCCGCGCCGTCGTACGCTTCTCTTGCTTTATCTCCCTCGAGACACGCGACGAAGCGGTATGAAAAGCAGTGCCACAAAAATCCTCCGTTGCTTCCTATCCCAACCGCTTTTACCTTATCCTCGCCGACGTCGCCGGCAAAAGCGTTTAACCACTTTTTTACATAATCGGCATTTGACATAGTATTTTAAGATATTTAAACTGCCTTTAGTTGTTTTTGCCGTACGCCATTTTGAGACGTTTTTCTCCCGACAAAATCACCTTGCGGATACGGATATTCTTGGGCGTGACCTCCAGCATTTCGTCGTCGTTCAAAAACTCGATGGCTTCTTCGAGGCTGAATTTACGGGGAGTGTTGAGTCTCAACGCCTCGTCCGAGCCTGCCGCGCGCATGTTCGTGACGTGCTTGCGCTTGCACACGTTGACGCGTATATCCTCGTTTTTCGGCGATACGCCGACGACCATTCCCTCATATACCATTGTCTGCGGAGTTATGAAAAGCTGTCCTCTGTCCTGCGCGTTAAACAGCCCGTAAGCCGCCGCCTCGCCCGTCTCGTACGCAACGAGAGAGCCGGTATATCTGCGGGGTATCGCGCCCTTATACGGCGCGTATCCGTCAAAGAGCTGATTCATGACTCCCTCGCCCTTTGTCGCAGTCAAAAACTCGTTTTTAAACCCGAACAGACCTCTTGCGGGCACTATATATTCCAGCTTGGTACGCAAATCGCCCGCCGTCATATTTTCGAGGCTGCCCTTGCGCAGGCCCATGCTCGATATAACCGCTCCGACGCTGTCGTTGGGCACGTCTATGAAAAGCCTCTCCATAGGCTCGCATTTTTCGCCGTCTATCTCCTTGAATATCACCTTCGGCGTACCCACGCCGAACTCGTACCCCTCGCGGCGCATCGTCTCGATAAGTATGGACAGGTGCATTTCGCCCCTGCCGCACACCTTAAACGTATCGGCGTTATCCGTCTGATATACCCTCAAGGAAACGTCCTTAAGCAGCTCCTTGAACAATCTGTCGCGCAAGTGTCTGGACGTGACGTACTTGCCCTCTTTGCCGGCAAAGGGACTGTCGTTGACGCAGAAGTTCATCTCTATAGTCGGCTCGCCTATCTTGACAAACGGCACGGGCTCTATCTTCGTCGGAGAGCATATCGTATTGCCTATCGTTATCTTTTCGATACCGCTGAAGCAAACAATGTCTCCCACCCTTGCGCTGTCGACGGGCACGCGCTTCAAGCCCTCGATCTGAAAGAGATTGACTATCTTGCTTTTATACGGCGACAGACCGCTGTGATAATCGCACACGACGACCTCTTTTGCCATATCTATCCGGCCTCGCTCTATCCTGCCTATGCCGATGCGCCCCACGTATTCGTTGTAGTCGATAGCGGAAACAAGCAGCTGCAATTCGCCCTCCTCGTCTCCTTCCGGCGCGGGAATATAATCCAGAATGGTGTCGAAAAGCGGCTTCAGGTCCGTACCCGGCACATTGTAATCTCTCGTCGCGGTGGCATTTTTGCCGGAGCAGTACAAAATCGGGCTCATAAGCTGCTCGTCCGTCGCGTCAAGGCTCAACAGCAGTTCCAGCACCTCGTCGCCCACCTCGGACAGACGTGCGTCGGGTCTGTCCATCTTGTTGACTACTATGATGATTTTCAAGCCCAATTCCAACGCCTTTTCCACTACGAAACGCGTTTGCGGCATAGGCCCCTCCGCCGCGTCCACCAACAGCACGACGCCGTTGACCATCTTAAGCACGCGCTCCACCTCGCCGGAAAAATCCGCGTGGCCGGGAGTGTCGACAATGTTTATCTTGACTCCGTTATAGTGTATGGATGTGTTTTTCGCAAGTATCGTTATGCCGCGCTCGCGCTCCAGATCGCCGGAGTCCATGACGCAGGTCGCGACCTGCTGATTTTCTCTGAACGTGCCGGATTGCTTAAGCATGCCGTCCACAAGAGTCGTCTTGCCGTGGTCGACGTGCGCGATGATCGCGACGTTTCTCAAATCCTTTCTTACCATTTTATGCCTTCTTCCGACGCGGCTTTGCCGCGCCGTACGTGATTTTATCCTTAAAACCTGAATATATTATCACATCGACGTGCGCTTTGGCAAACTTCTTGCGCCAATGTTGAAAAAATATATTATATTTTTTAAATATTTGAGGCGGAGCGAACATAATCGTGATATAATGCCCACGAGGTCAACATGAAAAGTTTAAGAGAATTATACAAAATCGGCAGAGGTCCGTCCAGCTCTCACACGATGGGACCGGAAAAAGCGGCGAAGCTGTTCGAAAGCCGCAACGGCGAAGCGGCTCGCTTCAAAGCCGTGCTTTACGGCTCGCTTGCGCAAACGGGAAAGGGACACGGCACTCATACCGTGCTCAAGAAAACGTTTACGAAGCCCGTCGACATAGTCTTTGACGCATCGACGGCGACGCCCCACCCCAACACCCTCGACCTCGAGGCGTTTGACGCGGAGGGCAAGCGTCTTGACGGTTGGCGCGTTTTCAGCGTAGGCGGAGGCGCAATAAAAATCGAAGGCGAAAAATTTGTGGAGCCGGAGGACGTTTATCCGCACAATACATTCACGCAAATAAGAGAATACTGCGAGGAAAACAATCTCGATCTGCTGCAATACGCGATAAAATACGAGGGCGAGGATATTGTAGATTATTTCGCGCAAATATGGCAATGCATGCAAAAATCCATTGAAAAAGGGTTATTCAAAACGGGCGTTTTGCCGGGCGGACTCAATACCGAGCGCAAAGCCAAGCTGCTTTTCGACCCCGTGCTCATTGACGAGGCGCCGGAGACGAGGGTCAACCGCCTCGTGTGCGCGTACGCCTTTGCCGTCGCCGAGCAAAACGCGGCGGGCGGCAAGGTTGTCACCGCCCCGACCTGCGGAGCATGCGGCATTCTCCCCTCCGTGCTCAAATACGAACAGCAACGCCGCGGCTTCGGCGACAGGGATATATACCGCGCGCTTGCGGCAGCGGGCATTGTGGGCAACATAGTCAAGACAAACGCGTCAATAAGCGGCGCGGAATGCGGCTGTCAGGCGGAATGCGGCACGGCGTGCAGCATGGCTGCCGCCGCCGTTGCGGAGCTTATGGGCATGAACCTCGGTCAGATCGAATATGCGGCGGAGGTCGCTATGGAGCACAACCTCGGTCTGACCTGCGACCCCGTCAACGGACTTGTGCAGATACCGTGCATAGAACGCAACGCCGTCACCGCCATGCGCGCGCTCAACGCCGTTGAGCTGGCGACCTTCCTCACTCCCTCGCACAAAGTGTCCTTCGACACGGTAGTAGACACGATGTATCAGACGGGCAAGGACCTCAACAAGTGCTACCGCGAGACCTCCGAAGGCGGGCTCGCAAAAACCTTTTTGAAATATCACAGAAAAAAACGAGCGTCAAAAAAACAATGAAAAAAATACTTATGATAGCCACGGGAGGCACGATAGCCTCCAAAAACAACGGCGACGGCCTGACGCCCGCGCTCACGTCGAAGGAGCTGCTTGACTGCGTGCCCGAAATAGCGCGGTTCTGTCAAGTGACGACGGTGCAGCCGTTCAATCTCGACAGCACGGACGTAGGTCCCCGGCATTGGCGCGAGATAGCCGCGATCATCGAGCGCGACTACGCCCTTTACGACGGCTTTGTCATCACCCACGGCACGGACACCATGGCGTACACCGCCGCCGCCCTTTCCTATCTCGTACAAAACTCGCCAAAGCCCATAGTCCTGACAGGCTCGCAAAAATCCGCTTATCTTCGGGATACGGACGCGCGCAAAAATCTTGCGGACGCATTCGCCTTTTGCGCGGATGACGACGCTTTCGGAGTGCACATAGTCTTTGACGGCAACGTGATACTCGGCGCCCGCGCAAAAAAGACGCGCACGCACAGCTATAACGCATTTTCCAGCGTAGATTACCCTAACACCGCGATCATGCGCGACGGCAAGCCCTTTTACTATATAAAGGAAGCCAAAGGCGAACCTAAATTTTACAACGCGCTCGACACGGGCGTTTTCGTCCTTAAAATGATACCCGGGCTCAACGCCGATATCTTCGACTACCTCGACGGACATTGCGACGCGCTCGTTATAGAGTCGTTTGGCACGGGCGGACTTCCGGACTACGGCGACGGCGCGTTTTTCAAGCGGCTTACGCGCTTCTTATCGCTCGGCAAAACCGTTGCGCTCACCACGCAGGTGGAGCGCGAAGGCAGCTCGCTCGAAACCTACGAGGTGGGGCGCAAGCTGCTCAAGTGCGGAAGCGTGCTGGAGGCAAGGTGCATGACTCTCGAATCAGTCGTGGCAAAGCTGATGTGGATATTATCCTTTGCCGACGGCGACGATGTGGAACGTCTGTTCTACACCCCTATAGGCAAGGATATTTTTTGACGTCGTTTAAGCTATGACAAAATCAAAGATAAAAGCCATATCCGTTATGTTTTTCATTGCCCTATCCTGCGTTTTTGCTGCGGTTTTGCTTTCGTCGTGCAACCTTTTTCGCGGCGACGATATAGCGGCGGTGCGCGCACGCGCCGAAAAACTTCGCCAAAGCTTATCCCGCGACATCGTGCAAAGCATCGAGGACGGCGACGTTGCAAGGCTCAAATCCCTTTTCTGTCCAAAGTCGCGGCAGCTGCCGGATATCGACGCGCAGATAGAAAGCACGCTTTCATTTATAAACGGCAATATGAAATCGTATAACGTCGCAAGCTCGATCGGCTTCGAAGATTATGCGAGCGAGTTCGGGCGCGTAGATCAATACTCGTTCGGCAACGACATATATATATCAACCGACGCAAGCAAAAGCTACAGACTGTATTTCAACGTACACTACATCTTTGACGACGACTCCGTCAAGGGCATGACGTTTTATTCAATAAGCGAATGGGATAACGACGAGAGCGACGTTGACGAAAAACGCTGCGCCGGCTATCCCTGGAGCTCCCCGTACGACGCGGAATGCGGACTTCTCACGGCAAGTATTTTAAAAGCATTAGCAAGCAAAAACGCGCAAAGCGTAAAAGCTCTTTTGTGCGACGAGATTTTGCTGTCGCCTTCAATCGACGGTGAAATTCAAAAATTGTTCGACTTTGTCGACGGCGCGCCGTCTTTCACTGAACGGGCGGACGGCTTGTACAACCTCTGTCAAGACGACGACGCGTTGAACTGCCGAGCGCTCGCGTTTGAAAACGTCAAGGACGCAAACGGCAGGACCGTTGCGGTATGGATACACGCGCTGGCGCAACCCGTGTGCACAGATAGCGGTCAAAAATACGAGTTGGATTTTGTAGCTTATATTTCAAATGAAAACTCTCCCGCAAAACAAGGCGTCTCGTGTCTGTCGCTTGAAAATCGGGATACGGGAGAAAAAACGTCCGTCGGGGATTGGATACGCTAAACAAATGTTTTATCACTCAAAAAGCGGGCATTGACCCGCTTTTTGTTTATTTCACAGATGATGCTGCAAGTTATTTCGTCCCGAACAATCTGTCGCCCGCGTCGCCCAAGCCCGGCACGATATATCCGTTTTCATTGAGCTCGCGGTCGAGCGTGGATATATAGATCCTGACGTCGGGATGCGCCTTTGCCACGACCTCTATGCCTACGGGCGCGCCGATTATATTCATAAGACGTATCTCTTTGCAGCCGCGCTTTTTCAAAAAATCGATTGCGGCGACCGCGCTGCCGCCCGTCGCAAGCATAGGGTCGAGCAATATCGCGATGCTGTTTTCTATGCCGTCGGGCAGCTTGCAATAGTACTCGTGCGGCTCAAGCGTTTCTTCGTCGCGATAGAGCCCGATATGTCCCACACGCGCCGTCGGGAAAAGCGAATGCACGCCGTTGACCATGCCGAGTCCCGCGCGCAATATCGGGATGATAGTCACCGCGTCGTCCGCAACCATAGTCTGCGTTGTTTCCTCAAGCGGGGTCTTGACTGTCACGGTCTTTGTCGGCACGTCCTTAAACGCCTCGAAAACCATGAGCTTGGTTATCTCCTCCACCAACTCTCTGAACTCTTTCATGCTTGTTTTCTCATCGCGCAGTATAGCGACCTTGTGCTGTATGAGCGGATGATCGAAAATCGTTACGTTGTCAAAATTTTTCATTTCTGCCCCCAAACCTTCGTTTGTTCTTTATGTTTTTTGTGTTTATTGATACCTATATCAATGATTTCGTGTACCGCAGATGCGACACCGGCGCAATTTTTTCTTCAAAAAGCGGCAATTTACTTGCCTCTTTTTGCCCCGCATGAGTTTGCGCCCGCAGTGAGTCTTGCAAAACCGACAATGCTTATCAATTTGTTATACCTTTTGTTTTGCAAACGAGCGTACGCGCCGAGCGCGGGCGGCATCTGGCGCAACGTATTTATTTCGTCCCAAACACCCTGTCTCCCGCGTCGCCGAAAGCAGTGACGATATAACCGTGCTCGTTGAGAGGAGCGTCCGCATAATGCGCGACGAATACGCGCACGTCGGGATGCTGCGACACAACCCTTTCAATGCCCTCCGGCGCGGCGATAAGGCACATTAGCTTGATGTTTTTGAAGCCGCGTTTTTTTATCATCTCTATAGCGGCCGCCGCGCTGCCGCCCGTTGCGAGCGCAGGATCGACAACAATGCACTGCCCGTCCGCACAGTCCATCGGCAGCTTGCAATAATACTCGTGCGGCTCAAGCGTTTCCTCATCGCGATAAAGCCCGATATGCCCCACCTTTGCGTTGGGGAAAAGCGCGGTCAAACCGTCCACCATGCCGAGCCCCGCCCGCAGAATGGGAACGATCGCGATTTTCTCCTCCACCACGGGCGACATGAATTTGGAAAGCGGAGCCTGTATTTCCACCTGCGTCACGGGCAGATCGCGAAACGCCTCATAGCCCATGAGCATGGCGATTTCAGAAACGATCTCTCTGAATTCCTTTGTCTTGGTAGTGACGTCGCAAAGATGCGTAATCTTGTGGGCGATGAGCGGATGATCCATCACCACAACGTTTTTCATAAAATCTTTCATATAAAGTCCTCTTTTTTGACATGTGGCGAGCCATATGGCTCGCCACATTGCGCTGTATATATTTTAATATACTCACTCCTCTGTGTCAACACTTATATCCGCGGCAGCCTCTTCTTGAGACTCTGCTTCGCTCGTCTCTTCGACCGCGCTTTCTTCAAACACAACCGTTTCTTCAACCGCGCCGTTGCCGTCTGCAGTTGCCTCCGCAAGCTTTTCCTTCTTGCTCTTTGCATGCGTAAAGATGTTGATAAGCACGCCGACTATAAGAGCAACCGCAAGCGAAGTGATTTGTACCGCGGGACCGCCCGTCAGCTTGTTAATGCCGAAGTTGAAAGTTATACCGCCGATGCCTATAACGAGAATTGCGGCGACGGGATACAAATTCTTATGGTCGTTGAGGTCGACGTCGCGCAGCATGTTAAGACCGCTGACGGAGATAAAGCCGTAAAGCGCGATGCACGCGCCGCCGATGACGCACTTGGGAAGCATATTGATAAGCGCGACAAACGGCGAGAAGAAGGATATCACCATACAACCGATAGAAGCAATCAATATCGTTGACGTCGAAGCGTTGCCCGTGAGCGCGACGCAGCCGATGGACTCGCCGTAGGTTGTGTTTGCGCAACCGCCGAAGAATGCGCCGACAGCAGAGCCTACGCCGTCGCCGAAGAGCGTGTTGTGAAGACCGGGGTCCGTAAGCACGTCCTTGCCGATGATGTTGGATATATTCTTATGGTCTGAAATGTGCTGTGCGAGCTCGACGACCGCAATAGGAATAAAGAGCAAAGCGAGGTTGCCGACCGCCGCGCCGTCCAGCATGAAGTTTTTGAATACGGTCGCGCCCTCTATAGCAACTCTGGTTCCGTCGGGCAGAATGTTATAGCCTTGATAAGTAAGTCCTTTTGTAAGTATACCCTCGAGGAAGGTGAACTTGGGATAATCGAGGAAGCTTTGCACGCGGATGGGCTTGAAGCAATCCACGATAGGAGTAAAGTCGACTATGCGCAATACGCTCTGCGCTTTGCTTCCGTCGGGAGCCGCATAGCTAAACGCAGTAAATAATATGGCAACGCCGAGACCCGCGCCGATACCGATGATAAACGGAATGAGCTTTGCGGTCTTTTTGCCCTTTACGGAGGCGACCACGATCATGAAGAAGGTGAACAAGCCGATGATGACCGCAAGTATATTATAATCGCTGCCGCCGTTTGCCATCGTCCAGCTGCCGGCCGTACCCGCAAGCGACAAACCGATTATCGCGAGGATAGGCCCGATTATGACGGGAGGAAGCAATTTATGTATCCACTTGGAGCCTACGAATTTTATCACAAGACCTATAGCAACGTATACGATCGCCGCAAACAGAACGCCTATGATAAGTCCCCAATATCCGTAGTTTTGCGCCGCAGTCGCGCAAAGCGCGCCGAGGAAGGTAAACGAACTTCCGAGGAAAACCGGGCTTTTGAATTTGGTAAAGAGCAAATACACTATCGTGCCGATGCCTGCGCCGAACAATGCCGCGGCAGGGTCGACTGCCATGTTGGCGATATACTTTATTCCGTCCTGTTCAAACGAAACGTCCGTCGAACCGACCAAGATCGGCACAAGCAGAGTCGCCGCCATGATCGCGATGATTTGCTGCAATGCAAAGACGAGATTTTGCTTGATAGGCGGTCTGTCTTTCACGTTGTAGACGAGTTCCATAATATACTCTCCTTAAAATGAATTCCTATAAAAAAACCTTGCCCGCGCAGTATAAGGACAAGGTATAATTGCAAAAATTGCAGGTCTTCGTCAATCTTGTCGATATCCCGTATCGCTCTTAAAGATTTCTGCAATGATAATATCACCTGCGCATAAAAATTGTCAAACGTATTTCGACAATTAGCGACACGGAATTTAATATTTTTTTAATAATTTATCTCTTGACACGGCTCTCGGCTTTGGGCGATAATTAGCTCACCAACCGCAAACGGAGCAGAATATGAAAAAAATCCTCGTGAGCGCATGCCTTATGGGCTACGACTGCCGCTATAAGGGCGACAACTGCAAATGCGAAAAGCTGACGGAGCTGGGCAAAGACAACGTTCTCATACCCGTGTGTCCGGAGCAGCTCGGAGGCTTGCCCACTCCGCGTATGCCGGGCGAGCGCGTCGGGGACAAGGTCCTCGCATGCGACGGCAGCGACGTGACCGAACAGTACGCTCGCGGCGCGAAATTCGCTCTCGGTATCGCAAAGGAAAACAACGTGGAGCATTGCATCCTGAAGGCAAACAGCCCGTCCTGCGGCAAAGGCGTTATATACGACGGCACGTTCAGCGGCAATAAAATCGCGGGCAACGGCGTGACGACGGAACTGCTTCTAAACAATGGATTTGAAGTCATAACTGAAAACGAACTGTGAATACGCTGTATATCAAAAACAAGGCCCGTCGCGGGTCTTGTTTTCATGTATTCTTATTATTTGTATAATTACATCTTAATTATCTTATATGGAATGAAATTTATCTCGAAAAATTTCCGTATCATTCTTCGCAAATCAACACGCAGGTTTCCCCGTCCGTCTCGGCAAACTTCACCGCTATGCTTTCGTGCAACGACGTGGGGATATTCTTTCCCACGTAATCCGCGCGTATCGGCAGCTCTCTGTGACCCCTGTCCACCAAAACGGCAAGCTGGATCGTCCTCGGTCTGCCGAAGTGCAACAACGCTTCTATCGCAGCGCGCACGGTCCTGCCCGTAAACAAAACGTCGTCGCAGAGTATGACGTTTTTATCGCGGATATCGAAATCTATCGAAGTATCGCTCGCAGCCGGCAATCTGCCTATCTCCGACAAATCGTCTCTGTAATGCGTGATGTCAAGCGAGCCCGTCTCGACATCGACGCCCTCTATGCGTCTGATATTTTCGCGTAGCAGCTTCGCCATAGGCACGCCGCGCGTCCTTATGCCTACAAGCACTATGCCGTCCGTACCTTTGTTTTTTTCGATGATCTCATGCGACATTCTCACAAGCGTTCTGCCCAAAGTAACGTCGTCAAGCAACACTATTTTCGTTTTCATAAGTTCAACCCCGCCGATATTTCGGCGACATCATTTTAACAAAATCTTTCTTATTTCGTCAAGGTCGAATTGCGGCACGTATTCCTCCGTCGCGCTGTCGAGATCCTGACAAAAGCCGTTGCGCAAGCCCGCGTCGAAAAAAGCTTCCGTCGCCGCGTCGTATTCCTCCTGTGCGAGTCTGCGCCCCAGCGCGACGTCGTCCATGACCTCGGGTGTAGGGAAATACTGTCCCATAAGGCTGACGTACATGTCTTTGTCGATATCGGCAATAGACTTTAATACTTCCGCCGTATTTTCGACCGCGTTCGGCAAGACCAGATGCCGTACGATCACGCCCCGCGTCATCATTCCGTCCTCGTCAAAAACGTCGACGGGCTGCTGACGGCGCATTTCCTTTATCGCGGCATAAGCTACGTCAAAATAGTTTTTCGCACGTGAGTATTCCCACGCCAAGCCGTCGTCCGCATATTTGAAATCGGGCAGATATACGTCGACAAGCCCCTCTAGCTTTTTTAGGCTAGCAACCGTTTCATAGCCTCCGCTATTCCACACAATCGGCACTTTAACAGTATTTTTGGCAAGTTTAAGCGTGTGTACGAGCGAGCCGGCATAGTTTGACGGAGTCACGAGATTGATATTGTGCGCGCCGATGTCCTGCAAATATTCCATGCAGCGAATAAGCTCGTCTTCACCGATGTCGATCCCCTTTCCGCCGCGGGATATCTCGTAATTCTGACAAAATTTACAGCGCAAAGCGCAGCCGGAAAAGAATATAGTGCCGCTACCTCTTTCGCCGGAGAAGCACGGCTCCTCATAATGATGCAATCCCACTCGCGCGATCCTATACACGTCAGCCTCTTATCAACCTATCATATTTCTCCGCCCATTTCGCGACGCGCTTTTCATCGTATTTCAAAGGTATCTTCTCTGCGACATTGCTCGCCCGCAGCCCTTTCGAAACCGCTTTCAACGCCGAAAACATGAAAAGCGGATGCGTCAAGATCATAAACACCGTCTTTGCTCGCGGCTTGAATTTGCCGCCGCCCGTCTCCGTGCTCACAAACGCCAGATCCTCGGAGCGTATAACTCCGCTGCCGAAAATCCAATCTATGCGCTTTGGGTTCAACGCAAGCGCCCAGCGTTTGATAACGTCGATGAAAGCAAACTGACTGCCGATCTTCCGCATATATCGCGCATAAAATCTCCAAAGCTCCGCCGCCTTATAATTCTTCGGCTTCTTCGCCATGAAATCCGCAAACATCTTGCCCGCTTTCATTGCAGATTCTATACCGCTGCCCATGAGAGGCATGGTCATAAACGCGCTGTCGCCGATCGCTACGTATCCGTCAGCCACGCCGCGCGCCATGGACGCGCGCAAGCACACTTCTACCCGTTGCCCGTACACAAGCTCGTCTCCGAGTATGGGATTAAAGCTCTTGAGCGCGGCAAGCGCCTTTTCGATTTCCGCGTCGTCAAGCTTATTTATCCTTCCTATCAGCACGTCGACAAAGTTTTCGTCGTTGAGGTTGCACCAGCTTATGCCCTCTTCTCCCAAATGCTTGAGGACGACCGTGCTGTCAATTCCCTTGACCCTCGTTTCCGCGCCTTCGACTCGTTTGAAAAACGCACGGTATCCGTACAGCACTCCGTCGTCTTTCGGCTGCGACTGAATTCCGAAGCGACGCGGCAACTGCGCGCGCAATTCAGAGCGCATGCCCGACGCGTCTATCACAAGGTCGAAATCACATTCCCCGCCGTTGACTACCAATCCGCAAACGGCGTCATCTTTTATGACAAGCCTGTCTATTTCCGTATCGAACACAAGCTTGCAGCCCGCGTTTTGCGCAAGCTCCGCAAAATATTCGGACAATGCTCTCCTTTCTACGGAAATCTCCTCCATAGGCGGACACGGCGGCATCTCGAGGCTGTGCTTCTCATTGGGACTTACAAACAGCCACCTGCATTTTTGGATGAATATATCCTCGCTCGGCAACGGAAGCTCGCAAACTTGAAACACATCACGTCTTATGTCGTCCTTCCAATCATAGCTCACCTCGCCGCGCGACGATTTTTCAAACACCGTCACGTCGTGTCCCTGCTCCGCAAGCTTTATCGCGGCAACCATACCGCCTTGCCCCATGCCAACAACGGCAATTTTTGACATAGCCCATCTCCGCTTAAAAATGTATTATTATTGATTATAACATACGCGTTAAACTATGTCTATACGGCGTTGCTTGCAAATAGCCAATTATTGACTCGGCAATAACCGACGCGGAAATTTATTTGTTCAAGCGAGCGTATGTCAGTGAATTGTATACACGGCGGACCGCCATATCTTATAAAGCGCAAGTCCGCACGACGAAAAGAGAAAGTGCAAGTATTACTTGCACTTTCTCTATGTTATTAATACGAAAATACTACATAACAGAAAAGGCGCAAAGCGCAACAGAAATTCCCGCAAAACATGGACGTTTTGCGGGAATAAAGAACTATGCGACTTTTTATTTTTGTTTCCAACCTGCATAAAATGATATGTCCATATCACCTTTTACATAAGACTGCAAATCTGCTTTTTGAGTGCATTCCTCGTTTATGTACCAACCCGTAAATTCATAACCATCTCTCGTAGGTAGAGGCGGCATAGTGTTGATTTTTTCACCGACTTCTATATAGTCAATCCATACGCAATTTCTCTGATTTATAATATTTGTTTCGGTTGCCAATTCATTATAAATATGGTCGGATAAAAAATTGAACAAAAAATTCACGAGCTCATTAGGATTGAGTTGCTGTATCATATCCGTTTCATAATGATTATTTTCACAATATACTATTAAGTCTTCGTTTATCTTTTTTGAAAGTTCCTCGTTATTTCGCACCTTTGAATAAAGCGAACGAAGCCATTCATCTCTATATTTTTCGGAAAAATCGTTAGGAGAAACAGAATAATTACGATAAAAATATACGTTAGGAGAAGGTGATTCAATTATATACTTCGGAACATAATACATATCTCCGTGTTCCAATAGCCATTCCTTTATCTCGTTCAAAAGTATGATACGTACGAATTTCTTATCATGCTTAAACATTTGAACATATGCTTCCGAAAAGAAATCGCTGTAATTGCTCGCGCATACTGAAGTAAACACGACCGTTTCAAGTTCGGGGCAAGCATCAATAAGGCGACTGTTATTTAGTTTTTGTCCCCCTGACCAAAATAATTTTTTTAAGCTTGGACTACTAAAATAAGATGGCGCATAGATAGAACCTAACTCTACAACAGGCACGCCGCTTATAGTTGAGGGAATGATGAGTTCCTCTTTTTGTTTACCCGACTCTGAAATTCCTCTTATATAGTACCTATTATGATCCTCATTGAACTCAACTGTAAAGTCATTAATGTCTTGAGCATTGCATCCTATTAAACATATACTGAACATCGCAGATAATAATAAACAACCTACAATCTTAATAAATGTTGATTTCGTGATTTTATATCTATTATCCAAATTATTATTTCTCATAAAACAAACCGTTCTCCTCTTATTCATTTCAAGGAACTGTGTTAAGGGCTTTCTATAAGTTTATCTAACTTTCCTAGACAATTAAGTCTCTTACGATATAATTGTCTACTGTTCAATAATATTAGTATAATTGTATTTATTCTTTAAGTCAAGACAGGGCTCACCTTTCAGCGTAACAAGCAAGTTTGCTTGCATAAGTGAGCGTCAGTCGCACGCGAGTTGTATGCGTAGCATACCGCTGCATAGCAGCGCAAATCCGACCGACATACAGAGAAAGTGCAAGTAATACTTGCACTTTCTCTGTGTTATCAGTATGAAAATACTACATAACAGAAAAGGCGCGTAGCGCCCACCAAGCAAATAATTGCGCTAAATGATAATTGAGGCATGTAATTTTGTTTGAACTGATAGCAAGCAATCATTTGTGCGGTAGTAGCTTGAAAAAGCACGTCATATCGACGTATTTTTCAAGCTGGTCGGAGTGGCGAGACTTGTAGCAAGGCATTTGCCTTGCGTAATAGCGAACGCGCAAACTCGTTTGCGCAAGTGAGCGTCAGTCGCACGCGAGTTGTATGCGTAGCATACCGCTGCATAGCAGC
>CANDBZ010000012.1 GCA_947383095.1 uncultured Clostridia bacterium
CAAAAAGTCCCGTATTTTTATAAAGTGGAGGCTGGCGGCGCGCAAAAGAGCGGCGGCGAAGCGGCTGCCCGAAATCGACAGGCTTATGAAAGAAAGCTTTGCAAGACTCAACGAGCTCGAAAGGCAGAAATGCGAAAGCATAGATATGGTTGCCGATTGCTTTGCTTCGCTCATGCGGGATATAACGAGGCAGTTTTTAAAGACCGATAAGGCTATAGACGACTTTACGTATAATCTCGGGAGGCTCGTGTACCTTATGGACGCGGTGGACGACGTCGAGAAGGACTGCAAGGAAAACAGATACAACGTTTTGCTGCTCAATTACGGAGATTGTGCAAAAAAGCAGGATTATCTTGCAAAAAATATGGATGAACTGTCGTTTCTGCTTGGCTCGACCTACAACAAAATGGTGGGCAGCTACAACGAAATGAATATCGTCATGTGCGAGGGCGCGTTGAGCAACACCGTATACCTCGGCATCAAAATGCAAATGGAGCGTTTGCTTAAAGGAGAGGAAAAATGTCAACTAACCCGTTTGTGATATTGGGTATTAAAAGGGGCGCGTCCCAAAGCGAAATATACGACGCATATAAGGCCAAGCGCGACTATTATCAGGAGCACGTCTTCGACGAAGGCGAGAGCGGAGCGGAGGCCGCGCGTATGCTGTCTATGCTCGACGAGGCGTATCAGCAGGCAATGGAGCTTTCTCACGAAAGCGCGACGGTGTCCGGCGAGGGCGAATCGGCTTTTGAAAACGTCAAGCAGGCGATCCGCGACAAGAATCCCGACGCCGCGCAGCAGGCGCTTGACAAGATAACCTACAGAGGCGCGGAGTGGCACTATTTTCAATCCATCATTTTCTATGAGAAAAATTGGCTCAACGACAGCAAAAAGCAGTTGGAAATAGCCTTGCAAATGGACGCCGGCAACGATAAATATCAACGCGCGCTCGACAATCTCAAAAAGAAGATGGACGGCAGCCGTCCATACGATAAGGACGGCGCGCAGGGCGTGTACAACAATAACGGGACGGCTACGGACCGCAGCTACAGTCAACGTTCGGCGAGTACGGCGGACGGTTGCTGCGCGGCTTGCGAGGCGCTTTGGTGCGCGGATTGCTGCTGCGAGTGCATGGGCGGCGATCTGATACGCTGCTGTTAAACAAATATGCGAAAACCCCGTAAAAAAATAAGCCGACAGGACGCCATGTATCAGTTGGCGCTTGCCGGAATAGCCGCCGCGGTCGCGTTGCTATTCGTGGGCTTGAGCGTGATCGTGAGATTCAGCACGATCGCGTTTTATATTGCCGCGGGAATTGCCGTAATGGTGCCTTTGACCAAGCGCTACTATCTTGCGGGCTTTTTCGCGTACGGAGTTTCCGCCGCGCTCGGCTTCGTAATCGCCGGCGATATTTACACGGTGGCGGGCTACGTGGTGTATTTCGGTCCTATGGCGCTTATCACGGGCGTAATGTGCAATTTGAAGGTGAAATGGTTTGTCGCTTTGCCCATAAAGGCGGCGTATATCAACAGCGCGCTCGCGCTTTTGTATTTCGTTTGTCATACGATAATGATCGACGCGTCGATCATGGATAAAATCGATTATTGGGTGATAGCCGTTGTCGGGACGGCGGCGCTTTTGCTCATCGACCTCGTATTGCAGTTTTTGTACGCGAAAATGATACCCGTAGTGGAAAAGGTCTTGCGACAAAAGCCCAAGGGCGAAGCGCCAGCCGCGGAGGACGATGACGACTCAAACGATCCGGAGGACAGCCCGTTTGACGAGTGCCGTTGGGATTATATCGAAGATAAAAAGACCGATGCCGACGTCGAAGAACATTAATCCGACGGGGACGTTTTTAAAGATTGAGCGTTTACAAACCTAAAAAATCCACTCCCGCAAGCAGAACGTCTTCTATTTTGCGGTTCTTAAGCGAATAGTAAATTATCTTTCCGTCTCTGCGTTGTTGCACTATATCCGCGGCGCGCAGGAGCCGTAGCTGGTGCGAGCACGTCGTCTGATTGAGCTTGAGCACTCGGCTTAAATCCGACACGCACATTTCCGAGATGGACAGCGCGCAGATGATCTTGGCGCGCGTCGCGTCGCTGCACGCGGAAAAGAACTCCGCAAGGGCGGTGAGGGTGGCGTTGCGCGGAATAAAATGCGCTACCGTGTTTTCCGTATCTTTGTCTATTATATTATCCATATGCATATTTTAATATATCGACAGATGTGAATTTTGATATCTTTTGGCATAACGTATGCGTATATGTACATTTTTGTCTTATGTTCGTCAAACGCTTGCACATATACGCATATGCGGGCATATCTTGATAAAAAAATCACAGGTGGAGATATGTTCAACGATAATTGGTATCTATTTTTGCTTATCGTCATGCTCGCGTTTTTTGCGGATGGCAATATAAGCAACCGCGAGGCTATCGTCATGCTTGCGATTTTATTCGCGCTTACGATAACCAACGTCCCCGATACCGACGATGACGACGATACTGCGGACAACTGTTTTTGCAACCACAGCATTTGACGGAAAAATAAATATTCGGACAAACAGCATAGCGATCGCTTGTCGATTGCTATTTGCTTTATATTGGGCTATAATATACGCATGGTAGATTTCAAGGCGAAGCTAAAGGACGTGCCGACGGATTCCGGCGTATATCTCATGCTCGATGGGCAGGGGGAGATCATCTATGTCGGCAAGGCGAAAAATCTCAAAAACAGGCTTCGTTCCTATTTTTTCAATCTCGCAGGCCGCACCGCCAAGGTCATGGCGATGCTGGAGCACGTGGACGACTTCAGATACATCATCTGCGCAAGCGAGGTCGACGCTCTCGTCACGGAAAACAACCTCATAAAAAAGCATTCGCCCAGATACAATATCCTTTTGAAGGACGACAAGGCGTATCCGTTTTTGCGCATCGATATGAAGCAGCCCTATCCCCGCATAGACGTGGTCAGAAAGCTCAAAAACGACGGTGCGAAGTACTTCGGCCCCTATATGCAATCCGTCAACGTGCGGGACATCACGGAGCTTATCCACACCGCGTTTTGCGTGAGGGACTGCACGCGCGATTTGTCAAAGCCGTCGCGTCCCTGTCTCAACAGGCATTTGGGGCGGTGTCTTGCGCCGTGTTCGGGCGAGGTGTCGAGCGAGGAATATAAAAAGGAAATGCAAAAGGTGATCGACTTTTTGCGCGGCAACGACAGGGAGGTCGAGCGCGTTCTCACAGCCAGGATGAAGAAATTCGCCGACGAGGAGAATTTTGAAGTGGCGCTCAATTATCGCAATAAGCTGCAGGCGCTCGAAAAGATCGTGCGAAAGCAGGTGAGCGCGCTTCCCAAGGATTTCAATCTCGATATATTCGCTTTTGAGACAAACGGCGTCATAAGCGCAATAAACATGCTCATAGTGCGCGGCGGCAAGCTTGTAGGCGGAGAAAACTTTACCGTGAGCGCGGCGGACGAGGATCTGGCGTCTTATATTTATCAGTATTACGTCAACAACGCGCCGCTTTGCGACGAGATCGTTACAGACGGAGTAGAGGACGCGGCGAGCCTGGAGACGGCGGTGTGCGGACTTTGCGTACATACCGTGCGCGTTATAGAGCCAAAGCAGGGCGTGCGGAAGCAGCTTTTGGAGCTTGCGCATTCAAACGCGTACGACGCAATGGTCAAGCACGGCACGCAGGACGAGCGCAAGGAGCTGCGCACTCACGGAGCTGTAAAGCAGCTTGCGGAGCTTTTGGGGCTCAAGATGCTGCCCAACCGCATAGAGGGCTATGACATTTCGCACATATCGGGGACGGACAAGGTCGCGAGCATGGTCGTGTTCGAGGGCGGACAGCCCAAGAAACCCCACTATCGCAAATTCAAGATAAAGACCGTCGAAGGCAACAACGATTTCGCATGTATGAAAGAGGTGCTCACGCGCAGGCTCAATAAGCTCGGAGACGAGGACGAGAGCTTCGGCACGATACCCGACCTGCTGCTTATAGACGGCGGCAAGGGACAGCTTGCCTATGCGAAGGAGGCTCAAGCCGATACCGGCAGAGAGGACATAGAGATCATCTCGCTTGCCAAAAGAGAAGAAGAGGTGTTTTTGGGAAGCGACCCGACGTTGCCCGTCATTTTACCCAAAGACAGCGTTGCGTTGCAGCTTCTGCAGCGGGTCCGCGACGAATCGCACAGATTTGCGATAACGTTCCACAGAAATTTGAGGAGCAAGCATTTGAGCGAAAGCGCGTTGAAAAACATAAAGGGCGTGGGCGAGAAAACCGCAAGCGCGCTCATCCGCAAATTCGGCTCCGTTGAGGACATAAGACATAAAACCGCCGACGAGCTTGCCGCGCTGGACGGCATCTCCGTTGCAAAGGCTCAATATATACTCGACGAGCTGAACGCGCAGAGGGAAGCTGTTGAAAATAAAAATGAAAGCCCGCGCGGTTGAATTATAAAAAAGTTTATTGTATAATATAAAAAGGCGCATATCACGCATAAAATAATATATGTCCAATCTGTATTATGAATGCGCGTTGACCGCCGAGTTGAGCGGGTGTGCCTTTAAAATAATGGGAGCCGCGGAGCTTACCACCTTCAAGGGCGGCGGCGACGGATTTGTCTTTTTGCCGCAGAACGAAGTCGAATTTGCGGAGGTATACCGCTCTTTGAGCACGCTGGGCCGCAATCCGTTTATATTGGGAAGCGGCTCGGACGTGATTATGGCGGACGGCTTTTGCGGTACGCCGATAATATGCGTGAAGAAGCTTAAGACGCTTAAGTACGAGGACGGCAACGTATACGCGCAGTGCGGCGCAAGGATAGCGGACGTCGCGGCGGCGTTCAGAAAGCACGGCGCTGGAGGCTTTGAGTTTCTGTGCGGAGTGCCCGCCACCGTCGGCGGAGCGGTGCGCATGAATGCAGGCGCGTTTTCGTCGCAAACGGCGGATCATCTGCTTGAATTGCGCGTATTAACGTATGATTGCAATACAAACGACTGTCAAATCAAAACTCTTTCCAAAGAAGACGTAGGGTTTTCGTACAGGAGCGGCTTTGACGGAGTCGTGCTCGGCGCGAGGTTTAAGCCTAACGGCATGACCGCGGAAGAGTCGACGCGCGTTGCGAAGCAATATACGTCGTACAGGGCGCGCCGTCAGCCCAAGCTGCCTTCGTGCGGAAGCGTTTTCAAAAATTCAAGCGCGTATGCGGGCAAGCTTATCGAGGACTGCGGCTTGAAGGGCGCGCGTTGCGGAGGAGCGCAGATATCGGATATTCACGCAAATTTCATAGTCAACACTGGCGGAGCCACGGCGGCGAATTTCATGGAGCTTGTCAGGCTTTGCGAAAGAGAGGCGGCGGATAAATTCGGCGCGCAGCTGGAAAGAGAATTCGTATATCTTTCGTAGCGGTAAACGTAGAGGAAATAAGGCAATAAATGGAAGTTCTTGGCGATTATCATCTTCATACAAGCGCAAGCGACGGGCGTGTGGACATCGCCGGTCATATCCGCGCGGCAAAGGCTCGCGGGCTCGCGGAAATCGCGATTTGCGACCATTCATTTTCCACCTTTATGTTTCATATGACGCAAAAGAAGTTCGAAAGACAGCGAAAGGAAATATCCTCGCTCGAAGGACACGGGATAAAGGTGCTGCAGGGCGTCGAGGCGAATATAATAGGGGCGAGCATCGACGTGCCTCATACGGTAATACGCCGGTGCGACGTTTTGACGGCGGGCTTTCACAGATATATATCTCCGTCCAAGCGCATGGGCGAAAGCAGATTTCTGCGCGTCAACGGCTTCGGCTCGGTTGCGGCGAAGGAGAAGCTTGTTTGCTATAATACGGAGGCGTTTATGAGCGTGCTCGAAAACTATCCCGTTGATATACTCGCTCATCTCGGACACCGCGCGCCGGTGGACGTAGCAAAGGTGTGCGAATGCGCGGCGCGCCATAACGTTTATATAGAGCTCAACGAAAAGCATATCGACGCGTTGGAGCAGGATATCGGCTTCGCGTTGGAATCGGGCGTTAAATTCGTTTTGGGTAGCGACGCTCACAGCGCAAAAAACACGGGCGGCTTCGGCAAGGTGCAAAGATTTATAGAAAAGCACGGCGTGCCAGAGGAAAGAATTTACGGAGCGTACGGCAAGCTGCCCAAATTCAAGGACAAAAGAGGATGGAAATATGGCAACGACGTTTAAGGAAGCGACAAAGCGCGAGCTGTTGACGGCTTTGCCCGATCGTCCTTGCTGCGAGAGGGCTTTTTTGTCCGCAGTAGCAAAAGCCGCGGGAAGCATAGAGGGGACGGGACGCAGACAGACGCTTTGCGTACGGCTCGACAGCCTCGACGCGGCGGAAGCCGTAGCCCGTATGTTTAAAGACCTCTATCCCGTGGAACCGTGCGTCGCGGAGCACGTCGTTCAGCCTGATACGGGCGCGGAAAGGATAATATACACCGTATCCTTGCAGCAGGGCTTCGCGAGACAGGTGCTCGAGGATTTTGAGTTGGTTTGCGTCAACGGGGAAGGGCTGTACAGCTTCAACCGCCGTATACCGCAGCAGCTTTTGAGAAAGGAGTGCTGTATGCGCGCCTATTTTCAAGGGCTTTATCTCGTTTGCGGCAGCATGTACGCGCCGGCGCAGAACGACGGCGGAAAACCCTCGCAGGGATATCATTTCGAGCTTCAGGTCGCCGACGATGAGTTTGCGGACAGCATTATGGAGCTTTTGTCGGATCTGCGCATAAACACAAAGATAAGCGAAAGGGGAAGCCTCAAGCTTGTATACGCAAAGGACAGGGACGAGCTTGTGCATATTCTTTGCACGCTTTCGCTTGCCGACAGCGCGCTTAAATTGCGCGATATCATAAACGAGCGGGATACCGCGAATCTGCTCAACAGAGCGGTCATCTGCGAGACGGCGAATATGGACAAGATATTCGCGGCGGCGAGCAGACTCGTGCTTGCAATCGCGAAGCTTAAGGACAGAGGCGAATACGACGCGCTGCCCGTTTCTCTCAAGGAAACGGCGGAGGCGAGGACGAAATATCCCGAGGCGTCCATGCAGGAGCTTGCGGACGTTTTGCAGGTGACGAAGAGCTGCCTGCATCACAGGCTCAAAAAAATAGAGACGCTTGCCGACTCGCTCGGCTAACTCAAAAAAAACACTATACCGCGATAAAACGGGGCGCGCCCCGATAAAGGAAGCATTATGACAGATTTCGTACACCTTCATTTGCATACCGAATACAGTCTTCTCGACGGAGCCGTGAGGATCGTCCAGCCCGTAGTAGATCCCGACAAACCCAACAAAACGAAAAAGCTTCATCCGTTGAGCGCCGCGCTCAAGGAGATGGGCATGGACGCGGTCGCGATAACCGACCACGGCAATATGTACGGGGCGTATACCTTTGTGCAGACCTTGCGAGCGGACGGCATAAAGCCGATCGTCGGGCAGGAGTTTTATGTGGCGGACGACATGTACGTCAAAACGCCCGAGGTGTTGAAGCAACGCTATCACCTTATCCTGCTCGCAAAAAATCAAAAGGGCTATGAAAATCTGATGAAGCTGTCCTCGATGGCGTTCGTGGACGGCTTTTATATGCGTCCCCGCGTCGACCTTGAGCACATCGCGCAGCACAGCGAAGGGCTTATCTGCCTGTCCGCATGCTTGGCGGGTAAGATACCGAGGCTTATCCTCGCGGGCAAATACGACGAGGCAAAGGCGTATGCGATAAGAATGCGCGATATGTTTGCCGAGGGCGATTTTTATATAGAGCTGCAGGACCATCATTTGCAGGAGGACGCGATCGTCAACAATCAGCTTGTCAAGATAGCGAGAGAGATCGGCGTGAGGATCGTCGCTACCAACGACGTGCACTATCTCAAGCGCGAGGACGCCGACATGCAGGATACGATGATGTGCATCACCCTCGGCTGCAGGAAATCCGACGATATGACAAATTCGCCGCGCTTTGACAACGACGAATTTTATCTCAAGTCCGGCGACGAGATGGCGCAGCTTTTTAAGTGGTGTCCGGAGGCTATCTCGACTACGCGCGAGATAGCGGATAAGGTCGAGGACTATTTCGTCCTGAAAAGAGACCCCGTCATCCCGAAATACCGCAACGACGAGATGGGGGACAGAGACGAGGCGCAATATATCCGCGACCTTGCCTACAGCGGGCTTAAAAGAAGATACGCGCAGGTCACGCAAGAGATGGAAGAGAGGCTGGAGCATGAGCTTAACGTCATCCACAACTGCGGCTACGACGGATATTTTCTCATAGTTTGGGATTACGTCAACGCCGCCAAGCAGATGGGCATACCCGTCGGTCCCGGGCGCGGCAGCGGCTGCGGAAGTCTGGTCGCGTATTCCATCGGGATTACGGATATAGATCCGCTCAAGTATCAGCTGCTCTTTGAAAGATTTTTGTCGGCGGAGCGCGTCAGCATGCCCGACTTCGATATAGACTTCTGCTTCGTGCGCAGGCAGGAGGTCATAGACTATTGCATACGCAAATATGGCGAAAACAACGTTTCGCAGATCATCGCGTATTCCACCATGAGCGCAAAGGCGGTCGTAAAGGACGTTGCGCGAGTGCTTGACGTGCCGTATGCCGAAGCCGCCTCCTGGGTGAAGGAGATACCGACGGGCAAGTGCCTTTTGCCGCAGGTATTGAATGAGAATTGCGATGTTTACAGCGCGGATTTCAAGCGCATTTACGATACGAGCGAAAGCGCGAGGCAGGTCATAGACCTTGCCATGAAGCTGGAGGGCATGCCGAGGCAGACCTCGATGCACGCCGCCGGCGTGGTCATCTGCCGCGATCCCGTGGAGTGGTATTGCGCGCTTTCTCGCAACGGACCCGTGATAACCACGCAATTTGACAAAAACATCATAGAGGATGTCGGACTTCTTAAGATGGACTTCCTGGGCCTCAAGACGTTGACGGATATCGACGAGGCGCTGAAGCTTATAAAAAAGGATAAGGGAGTGGAACTCGACTTCGACGTTTTGGGATACGAGGACCCCAAGGTGTACGAGCTCATTTCGTCGGGGGATTGCGAGGCGGTGTTCCAGCTTGAATCCGGAGGCATGAAACGGTTTATGGCAAGACTTCAGCCCGACTCGCTCGAGGACGTCATAGCGGGCATATCGCTATACCGCCCGGGCCCTATGCAGTTTATCGACGATTTCATCGAGGGCAAAAAGCATCCCGATAAGGTGCAGTACGCGCATCCAATTCTCAAAGAGGTGCTTGAAAACACCTACGGATGTATAGTCTATCAGGAGCAGGTCATGCAGATAGCTCAAAAGATGGCCGGGTTTTCCTTCGGCGGCGCGGACATCATGCGTCGCGCCATGTCCAAGAAGAAAGCGGACGTTCTCGAAAAGATGCGCGACGTCTTTATCAACGGCGGCGTGCTTGACGGCGACGCGACGAAAAAAATGAATTGCGGGGCAAAGGCGAACGGAGTCAGCGTCGAAATTGCAGAGCATTTGTTCGATCAGATAATGAAGTTTGCCGAATACGCTTTCAACAAATCGCACGCGGCGGCTTATACCTTCCTCACATACCAGACGGCGTATCTCAAGTGTTATTATCCCACTCACTTCATCGTCGCGGTCGTCAACAACCGCATCACCAACGCCGACGAAGTGAAGCACTATATGAACTATCTCAAGCGCACGGGCATAAAGGTGCTGCCGCCCGATATAAACCGCTCCGAGAAGCTTTTCTCGATTGACGGCGAAAACGTGCGTTACGGCTTGTCGGGTATCAAAAACGTGGGCGAACAGGCGACGGAGTTCATAATATCCGAGCGCAACGCCAACGGTGAATTTAAGGATCTGCGCGATTTGCTGGAGCGCTGCTCCGATCAGATAAACAAGCGCATGCTCGAGAGCCTTATAAAAGGCGGCGCTCTCGATTGCTTCGGCAAGACGAGATCCACCCTGATCGCGTCGTACGAGCGCATTATGGACGACGTTGTCAAGACGAAAAAGAATAAAAACTCCGCGCAGATCTCTCTTTTCGACGATATGGTGGAATACAAGGACACCTATAACGTCATAGAAGAATATCCTAAATTGCAAAGGCTCTCGCTTGAAAAAGAGGTGTTGGGCATGTATCTGACGGGACACCCCCTCGACGACTATAAGGAGAAGGAGGGCGAGTTCAACTTCGATACGGGCATGCTGTTTGCAGAACAGCCCGACGAGGACGGCAACGTTGCCACGGTGATAGACCAGACGCTTGCGAATAAACAGGTGCGTTTCGGCTGTATCGTGTCCTCATACGACGTCAAGACTACAAAGCAGCAGCAGAAATTCGCCGTCGGACTTTTGGAGGACAGAGCGGGGTCGGTAGCGTTTTCGATGTACTCGCGCGCATATGACAGATTTGCGAGCGTGCTCGCCGCGGACGCGCCCGTTAAGGTGTCGGGCAAGATAGATCTGCGCGACGAAAGCGAGCCGAAAATAAGCGTGGAAAGCATGGAGCTGTGGCAGGATCAAGCCGCGCCCCAAAGGCGGCAACATGCGGAAAACAAGGATTCTAAAGGCATACTTTACGTGCTTGTCGGCTCTCCCAAGGAAAAAGACCTTGTCTCGGACGTGCTTGCGCTGTACGCCGGCAACACCCCCTGTCAGGCGCAGGTGACGTATGAGGGCAGACCGAAGCTTTTGCAATATCCGCAGACGGTGCGCGTGTGCGACGAGTTGCTTGCGAGACTTCGCGAGTTGCTTGGAGAGAGCAGGGTAAGATACGTCGTGAAAAATTGAAAATGCGTATCAGACGCGAGCAGAAAGATATAATCGAAACGAGAATATTCAATTTGCTTGCTATCGCGGCGGCGCGGTGATATGATATATCCTAATCGAATTTTGAGAGGCTATATATGGCGAAAAAAACTACCAATAAAAAGCTTGCCGTATTGACGAGCGGCGGCGACGCGTCCGGAATGAACGCGTGCATCCGCACCGTCGTGCGCTACGGCTTGAACAAAGGATTTGAAGTATACGGCATCAGGCACGGCTACAAGGGCTTGGTCAACGACGAAATCTTTGAGATGGATTACAGCTCGGTGTCAAACAGCGTGCACGCGGGCGGGACTATACTTCGCTCGGCGCGGTGTCTTGAGTTTAAAGAAAAAGACGTCATGCTAAAGGCTGCGGACAACCTCCTCAAGCGCGGCATAGACAATCTCATCGTGATAGGCGGCGACGGCTCCTTCCGCGGCGTGGAGGATCTGCACGAAAACACCGAGGTGAGCGTCATCGGCATACCCGGCACCATAGACAACGATATGGGATACACCGATTCCACCATAGGCTACGATACGGCGTGCAACACCGTCATCGACGCGATTTTGAAGCTGCGCGACACAATAACCTCGCACGACAGGATAATGGTGCTCGAGGTCATGGGCAGGATGAGCGGCAACATCGCGCTCAACTCCGCAGTAGCCGGCGGCGCGGAATACGTCATTGTGCCGGAAGCTCCCGCGGACGTGGACGAGATCGCAAGGAGCGTCAAGCGCGGCTTCGACAAGGGAAAGACGTCGACGATAATTTTGCTTGCAGAGGGCAAAAACGAGCTCAAGGACGAGCTTGTGGAAAAGGTCGCGGCGGCGACAAACCGCAGGGTGAACCATATGGCGCTGGGCTATATGCAGCGCGGCGGCATTCCCACAATGGCGGACCGCGTGCTTGCGGCGCGTATGGCGCAAAGAGCGGTCGACCTCATAGAGTGCGGACAGTCCGGCAGAGTGGTGGGCGTGCGCGGCGGCGATATCTACGATACGACCGTCCTCGAGGCGCTTAAAATACCCAAGGAATTCGACGAGCAGCTGTATAATCTGGCGATAACGATAAGCAAATAGTATAAAAATCAAAGCCGCGCCGACGAAGCGCGGCTTTGATTTTATCGAATTTCCTTATTTTTGCGCGCAGGTCCTGTTTATGCAAGTTGTACTTGAAAAATTTTCCAAAGTATATTATCATAAATGAAGATTATCACCGCAGCTTGCGGAAAGGAGTTCACTATTTATGAAAAATTTGGTTGGCGCGTGTATGTTCGGGCAGAGCGGAGGTCCCACTTCCGTGATAAACAGCAGCGCGGCGGGCGTATTTACGGAGGCCCTCAAGCAGGGCAATATCACAGCCGTTTACGGCGCGGAGCACGGCATCGTAGGCATTCTCAACGAGAAGTTTTTCGATATTTCCAAAGAGGATCCCAAGGAAATAGAGCTGCTTAAGTACACTCCGTCGTCCGCTCTCGGCTCGGCGAGATACAAGCTCAAGGACGCGGACGTGGACGACACGGATTATAAGCGCATTCTCGAGGTCTTTGAAAAGTACAACGTCCGTTATTTCTTCTACAACGGCGGCAACGACAGTATGGACACCTGCAACAAGGTGAGCAAATATCTGCAATCCGTGGGCTACGAGTGCAACGTCATCGGCGTGCCCAAGACCATAGACAACGATCTTTTCGGCACCGATCATTGCCCGGGCTATGCCAGCGCGGCGAAATACATAGCCAACACCATCATGGAGTGCAACCTCGACGCAAAGGTGTACAATTTCGGGCAGGTCTGCATTTTGGAGATCATGGGCAGGAACGCGGGATGGCTCACCGCCGCCGCCGCTCTTGCGGGATATAAGGGGCTTGGCGCGGACCTCATTTATCTCCCCGAGGTGCCCTTTGACATGGATAAGTTTGTCGAGTCCGTAAAGAGCGTGTGCGAAAAGAACGACAATAAATGCATTGTCGCCGTTTCCGAGGGCTTGAAAAATGCGGACGGTCAATATGTAGCGGAGTGCACTGCGTCTGCGAACGATACCTTCGGACACGCGCAGTTGGGCGGACTCGCGCAGGTGTTGGCAAACGTCGTCAAGCAGAGATTGGGCGTGAAAGTGCGCCCTATAGAGTTGAGCCTCATGCAGCGTTGCGGCGCGCATCTTGCTTCTAAGACGGACGTAGAGGAAGCGTTTAACGCAGGCGCGTTTGCGGTGAGAAGCGCGGTCGAGGGCGAGACGGATAAAATGGTCATATTTGAAAGAGAGTATGACGAAAACGGCAATTACCGTTGCAAAAACGTGCTCATGCCTCTCGAGCTTGCCGCCAATACGGAGAAAAAAGTCCCGATCGAGTGGATCACGCAGGACGGCTCGTATGTGGGCGAGGAGTTTATAGAGTATGCGTTGCCGCTCATTCAGGGCGACGCAAAGGCGCCTCTCGAGGACGGCTTGCCGAGGTTCGCGCAGCTCAAAAAGGTTTACGCCGTATTGTAATACGTTTATATCGCAACGGCTATGCCGCTGTCGGCATAGCCGTTGCTTTTATTCTGTGCCTCAACACGGCAAACGCTACGCGCTTCATTGCGACATAGCGAAGAGTTTAAATATTTTGTACAGGGCGGAGCGTTGATGGATTTGCTTGTCGGCGACATTGTTCAAGGGGTCGTTTCGGGCTTCGGTAGCGACGGAGAGGGCGTGGTAAAATCGGACGGATATCCGATATTCGTTCCTTTTGCGATCAAGGGCGAGGAGATCCGCGCCCGAGTCGTGCACGTCAAAAAGGACTGCGCATTCGCGGAAGTAGTAGACGTGCTTTCTCCGTCCGAGGACAGAATAAAACCGCTTTGTCCCTACTTCGGTAAATGCGGAGGGTGTGATTTGCAGCATATATCCTCGCACGTTCAGCTCGAGATCAAGCGCGATACGGTGCAAAACGCTCTGAAAAAGATCGCGGGACTCGATATCGACGTGCCGTTGCCCGTGCGGTTGAACGATTGGGAATATCGCAATAAGCTGTCGTTGCCGTTTGCGTATAATAAAAGGAGCAAGCGCATCTCTCTCGGCTTTTACGAAAAGCGCACGCATAGGGTCGTGCCTATGAAGTGGTGCCCGCTGCACGGGCAGTGGGCGGCGCGGCTTATAGAGTGCGTGACGGAATGGGCGACGGAATACTCTATATCCGTTTATGACGAAAACGAACGTACGGGACTTTTAAGACATATTGTCGCGCGCATGCTCGATACGCTGTCGCTCACGGTCGTGATAAACGGCAGTCGTCTGCCGCGGCTTGCGGAGCTTGCGGATAAGCTGAAAAAGTATTTTGCCGATTTTGCGATTTATGTGTCGGAAAACACCCGCGACGATAACGTTATCCTCGGCAAGACCGTCAGATTGGTATACGGCGCGGAGAAAAAGCAGAACCTCGGCAAATTCAGGGCGGTCGTGTCCCCAAAATCATTTTTGCAGGTCAACGCAATGGTGTGCGACGTCATATACGACGAAGCGGCGAGAGCGCTTGAAAATTTTGACGGCGATATAGTGGAGCTGTATTCCGGCGTAGGGATACTCACCGCGCAGATAGCTCTGCGTCTGCAGGGGGCGCGCATCACCGCTGTGGAAATCGAGCCGTCCGCCGACGAGGACGCAAAGAACCTTATGAAGTCTCTCGGTCTGTCGGAAAGGGTGGAAAACGTGTGCGGCGACGCAGCTACGTTTTTGCAGGGGTTGGATTTTTGCGGCGATGAAAACAAGATTGACGATGAAATATTGCGCTCGCCATATTATCTCGGAGAGGCGACAAGAGCTTGCGCAAAGCGCGCTCTCATTCTGGATCCTCCGCGCAAGGGCTGCGACAAACGCGTGCTGGACAGCGCGACTGGATTTGAAAAGATAGTGTATATTTCCTGCAATCCGCAAACGCTTGCGCGCGATTTGAAGATACTCGCTCGATCGCACGTTATCGACTGCGTGAAACCCTTCGACATGTTTCCCCAGACGAGCAACGTCGAGACGCTCGTCGTGCTTTCCATAATCGACGAAAAGGCAGCGACATGAAATATATGCGAATAAACAGAAGCTATCGGGAGCGCGCTTGCGCTCCTTTATCATATTTTTGTTTGCTTGTAAACGTCGGCAAAAGATGATATCATATGAAAAAGGTAAAATCATGATGCAACTATCGATCGTAAACGGCGCTGTCGAATTTGACGGGATACCTGTGCTTACGCAGGTGAATTTCACCGTGCGCGAAAAGGAAAAGATCGCTCTTGTCGGCAGAAACGGCTGCGGCAAGACGACGCTTTTGAATGTGCTTGACGGCGGCATAGAATGCGTGAAGGGCTATGGCGACGAAAGCTACGGAGTTTATAAAATAGGAAATCCGGCTGTCGGATTTTTGCGGCAGACGTCAAACGATTTATCCTCGAAGACCATGCTTGACGAAATTTTGGGCGCGTATGAGGAGCTGTTGCTGACGGAGAGAAATATGGAAGAGGCGCTTGCGCGCCTCGATGAGGACGGCAGCGAGCAAAATGTGCGCGTATATTCCGCATTGCAGGAAAAATACGAGCGCTTGGGCGGATATACGTATAAAAAAGAATATCTGACCGCGGTAAAAAAATTCGGCTTCACGGACGGGGATTTACAAAAGCCGCTCGTCGAGTTTTCCGGGGGTCAGCGCACGAAAATCGCGCTTTTGAAGCTGCTGTTGTCAAAGCCCGATATACTTTTGTTGGACGAGCCCACCAATCATCTGGATTTGCAGGCGATAGAGTGGCTGGAGCAATATCTCATAGGTTATAGGAACGCATGCGTCATAGTGTCTCACGACAGACTGTTTTTAGATAAGATAGTCAACGTCGTTTATGAGATAGAATACGGCGAAACCGTAAGATACAGCGGCAACTACACCTCTTTTATGGCGCAGAAGCAGCAGAATTACGATAAGGCTTTAAAGGATTCGCTGTTGCGAAAAAAAGAAATAGACAGGCTTACCGCGCTTGTCGAAAGGTTTAGGTACAAGGCGTCTAAAGCGGCGATGGCGCAGTCAAAGCTCAAGCAGATAAAGCGCATAGGGGAGGTTGGATCGCCCATGCGCTTCGATACGGATACGTTCAGGACGAATTTCCAGCCGTTGCGCAATACCGTTGAAAAGACCTTGATATTGGAAGATCTGTCCTTCGGCTACGATAAAGAGCTTGGGCGAGTGAACATGACGGTCAAGCGCGGGCAGAAGGTCGGGATTATAGGGCGCAACGGCACGGGCAAATCTACGCTTGTCAAAACTATAATGCACATGCTCTCGCCGCTTGACGGCAACGTGGTTTACGGATTGCACGCGCAGATCGGCTATTTCGACCAGACGCTGACGCAAAGCTTTTCAACGCTTACCGTGCTCGAGGATTTTCACAACGAGTTTCCCATGCTGACGGATACCGAGGCGCGCAGCTTGCTCGGTGCGTTCATGTTTTGCGGCGACGACGTTTTTAAGCAGATATGCGAGTTATCCGGCGGCGAAAAGGTAAGGCTTGCGCTTTGCAAAATTTTTAAGAGAAGACCGAACGTGCTCATTCTCGACGAGCCTACAAACCATATGGATATAATAGGCAAGGAAACGCTTGAAAGCATGCTCGCTGCCTATAGCGGGACCGTTATCGCCGTGTCTCACGACAGATATTTCATAAACAGGATATGCGACAGACTGATAGTGTTTGACGACGGCGGCGCGCGGGTTTTCGACGGGACGTATGCCGAGTACGAGCAGCAAAACGCCGCAGAGGAAACGGCGGTCGCGGAAGAGGCGAAAGCCGCCGTGCGCAAAAAGGACAGGCGCGCTTCCGACGGCAACGAGCGCAACAGAAGGCTGCATCGCATAAGCGTGCTGGAAGAAAAGATGAAAGCCTTGACGGACAAGATCGAGGATATAAAACGCGTGATGAGCGAGGACCCGTCCGTTTATACCGATTATAAGAAGATAGCGGAAAACGAAGAAGAGATAACCAGCTTAAACTCGTCGTTGTCGCCGCTTGAAGCGGAGTGGCTTGAACTTATGGAAGCAGATAACGCTTTTAAAGACTGAAACGACAAACTCGACGTCAAATGAGGCGTCGAGTTTTTATTTGAGAAATAGATTTAAAATTTTGCTATCGATCGACGAGCGGATATACCCTCTCGGATCTGTTTGTCAGACAGGATACTCCGTGCGTTTGTTTTCTTTCAACTGCTTGAGATATTTTGCGACGTAGTATTTTGCCATGGGGAGATTTTGCTCGGAATAATTGCCGCATTCCTCCGGCTTCGCGCCGGGAATTTCGCCATCGTACGCAAGTATGAATTCGCACATGTCTTCTACGAGCGGCAGCACGTCCGCGGGCTTCAGCGCGCCGAACATCACGAGATAGAAGCCTGTGCGGCATCCCATCGGACCGAAATACACTATATCGTCTTTTTGCGGACAGTTTCGCAAATAAGTAGCGCCCATATGTTCGATGGTATGCAATGCGGGCATGTCCAAAACGGGCTCTCTGTTTGGGGCGGTGAAGCGAATATCGAACGTGGACACCGCCTGTCCGCCTTTGCAGTCGACGCGGGACAAATACAGTCCCGCAAAAAGCTTTGTATGGTCTACGGAAAAACTTGCTATTCTGTCCATATTTCACCCTCGGTTTATTTGATGATATCTTGATATTTATTATAGCGGATGTTTGTATTTCTGTAAACAGCACGCGCGGCATTTGTGCGTTGTTCGCGTTCGGTAAAAACCGAGGCGCGCATAACTCCGACGTCAACAGCCGATTTGTGTCAAAGAGGCTTTTTTGCGGCATATGCTGTTGCAGAGGAGAATACATATATGGCGATCAATAACAGGCAAAACTTTTTTATATTTACCGATTACGGACCGGAGCCTCTTGCGATAGACCTTGTGCGCGCCGCAATGCTCAACACGGATTACCGCACGACCCTCTGGACGGGCGCTCATTTGCAAATGACGCTCATGCAGATAGAAAGAGGGGACGATATAGGACTCGAGGTGCATGATGATACCGACCAATACATTATGATTGTCGACGGCAACGCGATTGTGACGATGGGCAGGGCGAGGGATAATTTGAATTATCAAAGACCCGTGCAATGCGGCTTCGGAATTCTGGTGCCCGCGGGGACATGGCACAATCTTATCAACACGGGCAACAAGCCCTTGAAGCTTATCTCCGTATATGCGCCGCCCGAGCATCCGCGCGGAACGGTGCATCCTACAAAGGAAATAGCACAGCGGGAGGGAAATTGAATTTGATCCTTCAAGCCCGACCTCGGGCTTGAAGGATTTAAGCGTTTCGACGGTACCTACGAGGCTTTTGATATGCGCGCCGAATGTAAAACGATGTTTGAGCGCAATGATAATCTTGCGCTCTAATTATCGAAAGTCCGATAATTTACGTCGGTATATCGCGATATTCAGTAAAATGTATTATAAATTTTTGCATTTTTTATAATACTTTTAAAAAATCTACTGTTTAGTGCGATTTGCGTGTAAGCTGTGCGGGAAGGTCGGTTTGTTTGCCGCGTTTCGCCGATGGGAATACTGCTGAAATTTTTTAAAATTAAACGAAAATTATTTTTTCAAACGTTCGACAAATCTCAAGCTTTGTGATAGTATTATCCGTAGTGAAAAACAGGTCGGCTTGCTCCGACGGGAATTTCGTAAATCACGCAAGGTTCAAACGGTTCTTGTCGGCAGCGACGGGAGCTTTTTTTTCTGTAAAGGAGGCGGCATGACAAGGCTAAAGGATATGTCACGACTCAAGACGGTTTTTCCGGACGAAGCGTCGGGCGTTGACTTTTTCTCCGTTGAAGATATATCCCGATACGACTCTTCTCAATTTGTTGCTTTTCCCGGTTTCTGCGATGTGCACGTGCACTTCAGAGAGCCGGGTTTTTCTTATAAGGAGACCATAAGGACGGGGAGTCTTGCGGCTGCGCGCGGAGGGTATACGAGCGTGTGCGCCATGCCCAATCTCAAGCCTGTGCCCGATTGCGCGGAGCATTTGAAGGAGCAGCTTGATATCATAGCTCGCGACGCTGTCGTAGACGTATATCCCTACGGCGCGATAACCGTGGACGAAAAGGGGGAGAGGCTTGCCGCGTTAACTGAAATGAGCAAGGACGTTATAGCTTTTTCCGACGACGGGCGCGGCGTGCAGAGCGAGGATATGATGCGCGAGGCTATGCTCGAGGCGAAGAGGCTCGGTAAAATAATCTCGGCGCATTGCGAGGTCAACGATTTGCTTAAGGGCGGTTATATTCACGACGGCGAATATTGCAGAGCTCACGGTCACCGCGGTATTTGCAGCGAAAGCGAATATGCTCAAATTGAACGCGACGTGCGGCTTGCCAAGGAAACGGGCTGCGCCTATCACGTGTGCCACATTTCCGCAAAGGAAAGCGTTGAGATTATCCGCAGAGCCAAGGCGGAGGGCGTTGACGTGACCTGCGAGACCGCGCCTCACTATCTTGTGCTCGATGAAAACGATTTGAGGGAGGACGGCAGATTTAAGATGAATCCGCCTCTTCGTACCGCACAGGACAGACTAGCGCTGATAGAGGGCGTAAAGGACGGTACGATAGATATGATCGCCACCGACCATGCGCCCCATTCCGCAGAGGAGAAGTCGAGAGGACTTAAGGGAAGTCTGTTCGGCATATCGGGGATAGAGACCGCGTTCCCCGTGCTGTATACCCGCCTCGTCAAAGAGGGGATAATAACTCTGGAGAGGCTTTTGAAGTTGCTTGCCGTCAATCCGCGCAAAAGGTTCGACATACCTTTCGGCAACGGATTTTCCATATGGAATACGGAAGAGAGTTATATCGCGGACTCGCGCGAGTTTTTATCGCAGGGGAAATCGACTCCTTTCGAGGGTGAGCGGCTGACGGGCAGAAATATGCTGACGGTGCGCAACGGTAAAGTTGTTTATAGATACGAGAAATAAATTTTTATAAATATAAGGAGACACACTATGGCAAAGAGAACGGATATCAAAAAGATACTCATTATCGGCTCCGGACCTATCGTGATAGGACAGGCGGCGGAATTCGACTATGCGGGAACGCAGGCCTGCCTCGCTCTTAAAGAGGAGGGATACGAAGTCATACTCGTCAATTCCAATCCCGCGACGATCATGACGGATACGGCAATCGCAGACAAGGTGTATATGGAGCCGCTCACTCTCGAATACATAGCGAAAATTTTGAGGTACGAGCGTCCCGACGCGATAGTTCCCGGCATAGGCGGACAGACCGGACTCAATCTTGCCATGCAGCTTGAAAAGAAGGGCATACTCAAGGAGTGCGAGGTGGAGCTTCTCGGCACTTCGTCGACCTCGATAGAGCGCGCGGAGGACAGAGAGCTTTTTAAGGAGATGTGTCAGTCGATAGGCGAGCCTGTCATTCCTTCGCAGATAACCTACAGTATCGACGAGGCGAAGCAGGCGGCAAAGGAGATCGGATATCCCGTCGTTCTCCGTCCCGCGTTTACGCTGGGCGGCACGGGCGGCGGCTTTGTGGGCGATGAAGAAGAGCTTGTAGAGATAGGCTTGAACGCGTTTAAGCTCTCTCCCGTGCATCAGGTGCTGGTGGAAAAGAGCGTCAAAGGATATAAGGAGATCGAGTTCGAGGTTATGCGCGACAGCAACGACCGCGCTATAACGATCTGCGGCATGGAAAACGTCGACCCCGTCGGCGTGCATACGGGAGATTCGGTAGTCGTCGCGCCCATACTGTCTCTCAACGAGCACGACTTGAAAATGCTCAACGACAGCGCGATAAAGATCATCCGCGAGCTGAAGATAGAGGGCGGCTGTAATGTGCAATTCGCGCTCAACCCCAACAGCAGCGAATACTATCTTATTGAGGTCAATCCCAGAGTTTCGCGCTCGTCCGCGCTCGCGTCAAAGGCAAGCGGTTATCCGATCGCAAGAGTCACCGCAAAGATCGCGGTAGGCATGGCGCTCGAGGACATCCCCGTTGCCGGGGGTACCGCGGCTATAGAGCCGAGTCTCGACTATATCGTCGCCAAGTTCCCGCGTTTCCCGTTTGACAAATTCGCGACGGCGAAAAACACGCTCGGCACGCAGATGAAGGCGACGGGCGAGGTCATGGGCATAGGCAGCAGCCTCGAGGAGTGCTTTTTGAAATCCGTGCGTTCGCTCGAGACGGGAGTCACGCACTTTTATATGAAAAAATTCGCGGATATGTCAACGGAGGATATATACGCGTATCTTGCGGATTTCAAGGACGACACGATCTTTGCCGTGACGGAGCTTATTCGCCGCAACGAGAGCATAGCGAAAATACACGAAGTCACCATGATAACGGAGCTGTTTTTGGAGGCTTTGGCAAGGATCTGCGAAATGGAAAAGCTGCTCAAGGCAAATCCCCGCGACTTGCGCAGGCTTCGCGCGGCGAAGCTTTTGGGCTTCTCCGATAAATTTATCGCATATCTGTGGGGCATTGATGAGATCGACGTTTACAATATGCGCAAGCAAAACGGCATAACTCCCGTGTTCAGAATGGTGGACACGCTGCATACGGGCAAATATATAGCATATCTTTATTCCTCTTATACGGGCGAAAACGCCTCGCGTCTGACGGACAAAAAGAAAATCGTCGTATTGGGCGCGGGTCCCATTCGCATAGGTCAGGGAGTGGAATTCGATTACTCCACGGTGCACGCGGTGCAGACGATAAGGCGCGCGGGCTACGAGGCGATAATTGTCAACAACAATCCCGAGACGGTGTCCACCGACTATACTACGGCGGATAAGCTCTATTTCGAGCCGTTGACTCCCGAGGACGTCATGGCTATAATCGATTTTGAAAAACCGGAGGGCGTCATAGCCTCGCTCGGCGGACAGACGGCTATAAATCTCGCGCTGCCTCTTACGGAGCGCGGCGTGAAGATCATAGGCACCGATTGCGACGCTATCGACCGCGCGGAGAACAGAGACAGCTTTGAGAAAATCCTTGCCAAGCTCGATATCCCGCAGCCGCAGGGCAAAGCCGTTACCAATATAGATGAGGGCGTGAGGGCGGCGAACGCGATAGGCTATCCCGTGCTTGTGCGCCCCAGCTTTGTGCTCGGCGGCCGCGCTATGCAGATCGTCGCAAACGAAGAGCAACTTCGACATTATCTCAAGACCGCCGTCGAAATAGACGAGGATAAGCCCGTGCTTGTGGACAAATACATCGTAGGCAAGGAGGTCGAGGTCGACGCTATATGCGACGGACGCGACGTATTCGTCGCGGGTATAATGGAACTTGTCGAGCGCACGGGGGTGCACTCGGGCGATTCCATAAGCGTATATCCCGCCTTCAGCATTTCCGACAGGGTGAAGGGCGTTATATTGCAATACGCAAAGAAGCTTGGCTTGGGTATAGGCATAGTGGGCTTGTTCAATATACAATTCATCGTCGACGCAAACGAGAAGGTGTATATCATCGAGGTTAATCCGCGCTCGTCGAGGACGGTGCCGTTCCTGTCGAAGTCCACGGGCTTCAGTCTTGCGGATATCGCGACGGAGGTCATTTTGGGCAAGAGCCTCAAGGAGCAGGGCATATTCGATATCTATCCTGCGGAAAAGAAGAGATGGTATGTCAAGGTGCCCGTATTCTCCTTCAACAAAATACGCGGTCTCGACGCCTATCTGTCTCCCGAGATGAAATCCACGGGCGAGGCGATCGGCTATGACGACAAGCTGAACAGAGCTCTTTATAAGGCTTTGCAGGCGTCGGGCATGAAGCTGCAGAACTACGGCACGGTGTTCGTCACCGTCACGGACAAGGATAAGGATGAGGCGCTGCCGCTTATACGCAGGTTTTACAACCTCGGCTTCAACATCCAGGCGACTGCCGGAACCGCGAAATACCTCATCGAAAACGGCATTCGTACGCACGTGCTCAAAAAGATCAGCGACGGCAGCGAGGATATCCCCGAGGCGATAAGGCAGGGACATATAGCCTATGTTATAAATACGCAGGATGCGCAGTCTACGGGACAGATGAAGGACGGTTATATGATAAGAAAATACGCGATAGAAAACAACGTCACGCTGTTCTCATCGCTCGATACCGTGCGCGTGCTGCTCGACGTGCTTGACGAAACTACGCTGCGCATATCCACGATTGACGCTTGAACGGGGATAAAATGAAGCAGGGAATATTTACGATAACAGGAAACACGCCGCTCACGAAAACCGTCTGCAAGATGACGCTCGAGGGCGACACGTCGGCTATAACGGCGGCGGGGCAGTTCGTCAATATAAAGATAGACGGGCTGTATCTGCGCAGACCCATTTCCGTCTGCGATTTGAACGGCAGCACGCTCACGCTCGTATATAAGGTCGTGGGCAAGGGCACCGAGACGATGAGCCGCATGAAAGCCGGCGATACGTTGGATATACTGACGGGACTCGGCAACGGCTACGATTTGTCCGTATGCGGCGAGGCTCCGCTGCTCGTCGGCGGAGGCGTCGGCGTGCCGCCGCTCTATTTGCTTGCGAAAAGACTGATAGCTAAAGGCAAGGAAGTGAAGGTCATACTTGGCTTCAACAGCGCGGAAGAGGTGTTTTTCGAGGATGAGTTCAAGGCGCTCGGAGTCGATGTGACGGTGACCACCGTCGACGGCTCCCGCGGAGTGAAAGGATTTGTCACAGACGCGTTTAAGGGCGGCTTCGGCTATGTGTACACCTGCGGACCGGAGGCTATGCTCAAAGCGGTGTACGATAAGTGCGGATGCGGAGGACAGTTCAGCTTCGAGGAGAGAATGGGCTGCGGCTTCGGCGCATGTATGGGATGCAGCTGCAGGACGCTTTACGGAAACAAACGCATTTGCAAGGACGGCCCCGTGCTTGTCAAGGAGGAGATCATATGGCAGAAATGAAGGTCGACCTTTGCGGAATAGAGCTTGACAACCCCGTCATAGCGGCAAGCGGCACTTTCGGCTACGGCTATGAGTTCGCACAGCTGTACGACATAAATATCCTCGGCACGTTCTCCTTTAAGGGGACGACCAAAGATGCGCGCTTCGGCAACCCCACGCCGCGAATAGCGGAGTGTCCGGCGGGTATGCTCAACGCTGTCGGCTTGCAAAACCCGGGAGTCGACAGAGTTATATCGGAGGAGCTTCCTCGGCTTGCGGAGTGTTTCGATAAAAAGGTGATGGCAAACGTCAGCGGTTTTTGCGTGGACGACTACGTCTACACCTGCGCCAGACTCGACGAATGCGAGCAGGTGGGTTGGCTGGAGGTCAACGTGAGCTGTCCCAACGTCCACGGCGGCGGTATGAGCTTCGGCACGTCCGCGAAAAGCGCGGCGGAGGTCGCGGCGGCTGTAAAGGCGGTCGCCTCCAAGCCCGTGATCGTCAAGCTTTCGCCCAACGTGACGGATATCGTATCCATAGCAAGGGCGTGCGAGGACGCGGGGGCGGACGGCATAAGCCTTATAAACACCTTGCTCGGCATGAGGATAGATCTTGCAAAAAGGAGACCCGTATTGGCCAATAAAACGGGCGGCTTCTCCGGCGGCGCGATCTTCCCCGTCGCGGTGAGGATGGTATATCAGGTCGCAAACGCCGTGAAGATCCCCGTCGTCGGCATGGGCGGCGTATCTACCGCGGAGGACGTCGTTGAAATGATGCTCGCAGGCGCTTCGGCAGTGGAGGTAGGCGCGGCAAACCTCGTCGATCCGTTTGCTTGCAAGCAGATCATAGAGGATCTGCCGGGAGTCATGAAAAAGTATAATATAAATTCGCTAAAAGAAATCATAGGAGGGTGCAGGTAATGGGCAAGGACGTTATAGTCGCGTGCGATTTCGACAGCAAGGAAAAGGCATTGGCTTTTCTGGATAAGTTTACGGAAAGAAAGCCTTTTGTGAAGATAGGCATGGAGCTGTTTTATGCGGAGGGTCCAGATATCGTACGCGAGATAAAAAAACGCGGACATAAGATTTTCCTCGATCTGAAGCTTCACGATATCCCGAACACCGTCAAAAAAGCAATGTCCGTGCTCAAAGAGCTCGACGTGGATATGACAAATCTTCACGCCGCGGGGACAAACCGCATGATGGCGGCGGCGATAGAGGGCTTGACGCGCGCGGACGGCACGCGCCCGATGCTCATTGCGGTGACGCAGCTCACGTCCACCGACCAGGAGAGCATGGAAAAGGATCTGCTTATAAAAGAGCCTATCGACAGGGTCGTCATGCATTATGCGCAAAACGCAAAGGTCAGCGGGCTCGACGGCGTTGTGTGCTCTCCGCTCGAGGCGGGGAAGGTGCACGAGCTGTGCGGTATAGGCTTCATTACAGTGACCCCGGGCGTGCGCTTTGCGGACGGAGATATCGGCGACCAAAAGAGGGTTACGACCCCCGCAAGGGCAAAGGAGATAGGCTCCGACTATATCGTCGTCGGCAGACCTATAACCGCCGCAGACGACCCGATTGCCGCATATAACAGATGTATTGAGGAATTTATCGGATAAACATTTATAAAAAACGCAGAAAATCAGAATAGTATTTGCTTTTCCTACGAAAACGCAAAACGCTGTAAAGCAAGTAAAATCAGGAGTGAAAGTTTATGGATAATGAAACTATAGGGAAGCGTATAGCAAAGGATCTGCTGTCGATAAAGGCGGTCTTTTTCCGTCCCGACGAGCCGTTTATCTGGGCGAGCGGCATCAAGAGCCCCGTGTATTGCGACAACCGTCTGACGCTCACCGCGCCCGAGGTAAGGCGCGACGTCGAAAACGGTCTGGCGGAAATCATCAGGCAGAATTATCCGGACGTCGAAGCGCTTATGGGCACATCCACCGCAGGTATAGCGCACGCGGCGATTACGGGGCATATCATGGGGCTGCCCATGGGCTACGTTCGCTCCGGCGCAAAGGACCACGGCAGGCAAAATCAGATAGAGGGCAAACTTGAGAAGGGACAAAAGGTCGTCGTCGTCGAGGATCTGATATCCACGGGCGGCAGCTGCATCGAGGTCGTGAACGTTCTGCGCGAGGCGGGCGCGGAGGTGTTGGGTATCGCGAGCATATTCACCTACGGCATGAAAAAGGGGCTTGAAAGATTGGCTGCCGCAAACGTCAAAAACGTGTCTCTCACAAATTTCGACGTGGTAGCGGAGACCGCTGCGGAAGAGGGATATATACAAAGGGCGGACGTGCAGCGTCTGATAGCCTTCCGCGACGATCCATCGGACGAAAGTTGGATAAAGGCGTGAATATGAGAAGCTTACTCGATATAGTAGATTTGAGCGTTGACGAGCTGTACGACCTGATAAATACCGCGAACGATATCATAGCTCATCCGCGGAAGTATGCGGAGGCGTGCAAGGGCAAAAAACTCGCGACGCTGTTTTTCGAGCCGTCTACGAGAACGCGTTTGAGCTTTGAAGCGGCTATGCTGGAGCTCGGCGGCAGCGTCATAGGCTTTTCGGACGGAGGCAACAGCTCTGCGTCGAAAGGAGAGAGCGTTGCCGATACCGCTAAAGTGGTGAGCGCGTATGCCGATATCATAGCCATGCGCCATCCCAAAGAGGGCGCTCCGCTCGTGGCGGCGCGCAACGCGTCGATACCCGTCATAAACGCGGGCGACGGGGGACATCATCACCCCACGCAGACGCTTGCCGATCTGCTTACGATATATAGGGAGAAGGGCGGCTTCGACGATCTCACCGTCGGGCTTTGCGGCGATTTGAAGTACGGCAGGACGGTGCACTCGCTTATAGCCGCGCTCTCGAGATACAGAGGGATAAAATTTGTGCTTATTTCGCCTTCGGAGTTGAGGATCCCCGATTACGTCAGGCTCGAAATACTTGAAAAGCAAGGGATTCCCTATGCGGAGATATCGTCGTTGGAGGAGGCTATGCCTGCGCTCAACGTGCTCTATATGACCAGAATACAACGCGAAAGATTTGCTGATCTAAACGAGTATGAAAGGCTTAAGGACAGCTATATTCTGACGGTTGAAAAATTGGCGACCGCAAAGGAGAATCTGGCGATTTTGCATCCGCTCCCGCGCGTGAACGAAATAAGCGTCAAGGTCGACGCGGATAAACGCGCTTGCTATTTCAAGCAGGTCGCAAACGGCAAATATATGCGCATGGCGTTGATTTTAAAGCTGCTTGAAGACGCCGCAAAAAATCCCCGCTTGGATTTGCCTTCAAACGTAATCGGCGAAGAGTCGTTTGAACTGAAGTGCGACAATCCCCGTTGCATAACCTCGTGCGAGCAGGAGATAGAGCAGCGGTTCAAACGCGCGGATGACGGCGTATACCGCTGCGTATACTGCGAAAAAGAAACGCAACTTGAAAAATAACCGTCAAATCGCGGCTTTAGATTTTGTCGGCGGCAAACGGATATGGTTGTCGCCTTTTCAAATCAAAATAGCTTTGTTATATATAAGAAACGCATTTTTTCATAGTATTGTTTATTTG
>CANDBZ010000013.1 GCA_947383095.1 uncultured Clostridia bacterium
GGCTTTTGAAAGATACTAATTGCAAATCGGAGGAAATATGAGTACAGCCGGAATAGTGAGAAGAATAGACGAGTTGGGACGTATCGTCATCCCAAAGGAAATGCGCCGCACGATGCACCTCAAAGAGGGCGACGAAATGGAGATCATGTCAAGCGGCGACGCGCTGACGCTGCGCAAGTACAGCAGCCTCGAAAGCGTGCTGCCCATAATCAAATCGGCGGCGAGATTGCTTGCAAACGCAACGGATTCGACGGTGCTGTTTGTGGATACGGCGAGCGTCACGGTGGCGGAGGGCAAGGATAAAAGGTCGTATCTGTCCGCGCCTCTTTCCGAGAAATTTGCAAACGAAATACGTTCGCGCAAGACGGAGGTCATAAAGGGCGAGGCGTTGAAGGACGTTTTTGGCGACAGAAGCGCAGGATGCGCGTATATCGCGTTAGAGCCCGTCGTAGTCGCGGGCGATCTGGCGGGCGCGGCGATGCTTCTTTCAGACGTAGAGCCCAACGATATCGCGCGCTCTTATCTTAACTTCTGCGTAGAGCTTATCTCCGCGGCGTTGATGTAAGCATGTCGGGGAAGAGCCGCCGCGAGGCGATAAAGGCCAATAAAGGACGTATGCTGTCCGGCGCGGCGGTGCTTGCGGTCGGCAGCATAGTCGCAAAAATGCTCGGCGCGCTTTATCGCGTGCCGCTCACAAACGTATTGGGCGCGGAGGGCATGGGGATGTATCAGTTGGTATTTCCCGTGTTCGCGCTTTTTATGGTGCTGTCCACCGCGGGTATTCCCACGGCGCTTTCGCGCATGGTGGCGGAAAAGCGCGCCGAGGGACAGCCCACGAAAAAATATCTCGTATCCGCAATAGTCGTGCTCGCGGCGCTTGGGACGGTGCTTGCGATCATGACGTTTGCCCTTGCGGGGAAGTTCGCCGCATGGCAGGGAAACGCCGACACGCGAACGGGCTTTATGATAATTGCGCCGACCATAATCCTCGTCAGTCTCATCGCGGGCTTCAGGGGGTGGTTTCAGGGCGAGATGTACATGCTGCCCACGGCGGTGTCCAACATCATAGAGCAGGTCGTCAAGCTTGCGGTGGGCATAGGGCTGTCGGTAGCGTTTATACCGCGCGGAGTCGTCGCGGCGGTCAACGGAGCGCTTTTGGGCATAGCGGCGTCGGAGGTGTGCGCGCTTGTATATCTCGTAGCGACCTACTTCGTGCGCGGCCGCAAGCTAAAGGGAGAGCGGCTTCATATAAGCAGAGGAGACGCAAAAGCCATGTTTGCGGTCGCGTTTCCCATAGCGATAGTCGCGGTGCTTATGCCTCTTTCGAATTTTTTGGACAGCGTCATACTCGTCAACGTGCTAAAGGGCGCTGGAGTCGCGCAGGACGCGGCAACGGCTCAATACGGGCTTTTGTCGGGTCCCGTCAACTCGCTTGTCAACATGCCCATAGTGGTGATAATGTCGCTTGCGGTAGTGGTGGTGCCGTCCGTATCGGCATCGAGAGTGCAACGCGATATAGGCGGAGTCATGCTCAAAAGCAGGCTTTCCATAAAGCTCGCATATCTCATCGGCGTGCCGAGCGCGTTTTTTTTCATGGTATTTGCGCCGAGGCTGTTGCCGATAATATATCCCGCGCTCTCCGCAGAGCAGCTTGAATTGACGGTCAAGCTTCTGCGCGTGGTCGCTGCAAACGTCGTAATGCTGTCCGCTATGCAGATATACGTTTCGTTGTTACAGGCGCTTGATAAGACCAAATACGCAGTTTTAAGTCTTGTTTTTGCGATCATCGCCAAAATAATATTGAGCGTGGCGCTTGTGAGATATATAGGCATCATGGGCGGCGCTGTCGCGTCTCTCGTCATGGCGGCGACGGCTTTTGCGGGCACGAACGTCGCGTTTGTCAAAATATGCGGTATGCATCTTGAAAAAAACGTTGGTCTAAACCTGCTGTGCGGTGTTATAATGGCGCTGTGCGGACTTGCCTTGAGCAGTATCGTGAAAAACAATATATTGGCGACGGCGCTGGGGCTTATCGTGTGCGCGGCGGTCTATCTCTGGCTTGCATTTCTCTTCGGCTTGATAGGCAGGGAGGAGATAGAGTATCTGCCCATGCGCAAGCTGTTGCGCGCGTTGCATAGAATCGTCAGATTTTGGGAGTACAAAAAAGATGAAACTCGATGATGTTTTGAAAGGATCGTATCAACGTTACATAGCCGCGGATTTTCTGTCTATGGCTTTTTTCGACAAGCGCGTGCCGCTTATCATAGACGGCGTAGGCGCGTCGGATATGCCGAAGGTGCGCGGCAAGCTTTTGGACTGCTACGGCGATGTGGACGTTGTGTGCGAGCGCGACGGCGAGGAAATCGCGACAACGGTATCCGCCCTGCAGGGCGAGGCGGATTTCATTGTGGCGGACGGCTGTCCCGTCACGGCGTGCAAGCGGTTTGATTTTTCCGATTTCGTGCAGATTATGAAGAGGCTCCGCGCGGACGACGGCTGCGAATGGGACAGGGCGCAGACGCATGAATCCATACGCATAAACCTGATAGAAGAGGCGTACGAGCTTTTGGAGGCTATTGACTGCAAAAACGCGGAGATGATGCGGGAGGAGTGCGGCGACGTGTTGATGCAGGCGGTGTTCCATACGGAAATCGCAACAAAGGACGGGGAGTTTAACTATTGCGACATGCTCACAAATCTCTGCCGCAAGCTCATAGACCGTCATACCCACATATTCGGCGCAAACCACGCTAGCAATCCCGAGGAGGCGTTGGTGTTTTGGAACGAGGCGAAGAAAAAGGAAAAGAAATACGCCTCGACGTCGGACGCAATGGATAGAGTGCCCAAAAATCTACCCGCGTTGCTGTATGCGGAAAAGGTGCAAAAGCTCGCGAAAAAAGCGGGCTTCGATTGGGACAATCCCGCCGACGCGATAGTCAAGCTCAAGGAGGAAATTCGCGAGCTCGAGAGCGCGGACGACGCGCACGTGGTCGAAGAAGCGGGCGATTTGCTGTTTGCCGCGGTAAACGTCCTGCGCCTGTACGGGGTGGAGTCGGAAATGGCTTTGCATGGGGCGAGTCTCAAGTTTTTGCGCAGATTTCAGGGCGTTGAGGAGCTTGTCAAGGCAAGCGGAAAGGAAATGAATGACTATACCCTCGCGCAGTTGGACGAGTTTTGGGAGCAAGTGAAGCGCGAGGAAAGAAATTAAAGCGAAAAATCGGATATATGAAACAACCCTTGCGCATTGCGGATATCGTGCTTGAAAGCAACCTGCTGTTTGCCCCGATAGCGGGGTTTTCGGACGTTGGCTTCAGACATCTTTGCGCCGAGTACGGCGCGGGACTGACGTATACGGAGCTTGTCAGCGCAAAGGGTCTTGTGTACAACAACAGGGGCACGCAGGAGCTGCTTGCGACGCTCGACAAGCCCTGCGCGGTGCAGCTTTTCGGGCACGAGCCGGAGTTTATGTATAAGGCGGCGGCGGACGAGCGGCTGAAGGGATTTGATATATTTGATATAAACGCGGGTTGTCCCGTGAGGAAGGTGTTCAACAACGGCGACGGCAGCGCGCTTATGCGGGATGCGGCTCTGCTTTCAGAGGTGATATGCGCCGTGCGGGAGGGCTCGAAAAAACCAGTGACCGTCAAGATGCGCGCGGGCATAGAGCAGGGCAAGCCGCTTGCGGTAGAGTGCGCGGTCGCGGCGCAGAAGAGCGGCGCGGCGGCGGTGACGGTGCACCCGAGGTATCGCGCGCAGTTTTACAGCGGCAGCGCGAACCATGAAATCACGCGCGAGGTCAAGGAGGCGGTGAGTATCCCCGTCATAGCAAACGGCGATATCACGGACGCGGCAAGCCTCGCGAGAGTGCGCGAGCAGACGAACGCGGACGGCTTTATGATTGCAAGAGGCGCGCTGGGCAGACCGTATATCTTTGCGCAGCTTCAGGGCGAGGCATACGAATACGACAAGGCTGCCGTGGCGAGGAAGCATATCGAGATTTTGCGCCGATATATGCCGGACAGGGTGGTTGCCAACGTCATGAAGTTGCAAATGTGCCACTATGCCAAGGGCGAGGACTATGCCAAAGCGGTGCGCGTCGCGGCGGGCGAGGCGAAATGTCTCGACGACATATTCGACATAGCGGATAGATTTTTCAGATAGTCGTCATTCGGGGTCGTCCGGGGGTACGTCCGTAAGCTTCTCCGTATTTATCTCGGTTGCCAATCGAAATCCCGCTTTAAAACCCTGTTTATAGCATTCATATTCTGTTTTATTAAGGAAATCCATTTGCGCTTCGTCCAGGTCGTCGTATAGGTCAACAAGCTTTTGGTTGCCCTCTATAGCGGCATTTAGCGCGTGCTCGCAGTCGTTTGTCCTTTGAAATGCTTCCATGGTATCGGGGTGGTCTTTGAGGCTGTAAAACACGTCTCTTTGCGCGACAAACAGCAAGTAAATGATTGATTCGTTGTTCATTTGTGTCCTCCAATAATAATTGTTGATAATATTCTACTACCCATTATGGGTAGTGTCAACCCAAAATGGGTAGTTGCTAATACTATATTGATATGGGAAGAACCAAATTTAGCGAAACGCTTAAATCATTGAGAATAAGCAATAGTATGACGCAAAAAGACGTTGTGTCGTTGCTTAAGTGCAGCAACAACAGATATGCAAGCTGGGAACAGGGACGAACGGAGCCTGATATCGAAAGCATAATCGCATTGTGCGATATTTTTCATGTCACTCCCGACGAGCTGTTTGACTATTATCCAAATAATAAATAGGCGAGGGATTTATGTTCAACATTGTTTTAGTTGAGCCCGAGATACCGCAAAATACGGGCAATATAGTCCGCACAGCGGCGGCTACGGGATGTAAAGTTCATATAGTAAAGCCCATAGGCTTCGACATAAGCGACAGGGCGCTCAAGCGCGCGGGACTGGATTACTGGCGTCTTACGGATTTCATCGTTTATGAAAATATCGACGAGTTTTTTGAGAAAAACAGCGGAGGTCGCTTTTGGTATCTCACGACCAAGGGTGCAAAGCGGTATGACTGCGCCGATTTTAAGGAGGGCGATTATTTTGTCTTCGGCAAGGAGACCAAAGGTCTGCCCGAGGAGCTGTTGCACGACAACTACGACAGGGCTATCCGCATCCCCATGATTGCGGAGGCGCGCAGCCTCAATCTGTCCAACTCCGTTGCAATCGTCGTGTACGAGGCGCTGCGGCAGACGGGCACGTCGCATTTGCTTGAGCAGGGACACCTGACGAAGTTTTGATTTTCAAAAGCAAGACGCCGCTTGAAGAAGCGGCTTTATTTTACAAAATTTGGTTGGTAAATATTGATAATTTTATATCTATATGCTATATTATTGTAAATGACATTTCGCGGTCGCGCATGCGCACGCGAGGTTAAACAAAATCATTTGTATAAGGAGATAAAATCTTATGGCAAAGCTGACAATCCGCGACATAGACGTCAAGGGCAAAAAATGTCTCACACGCGTGGACTTCAACGTCCCCATGGTCGACGGCGTGATAACCGACGAAAACCGCATCAACGGCGCGCTTCCCACGATAAAGTATCTGTCCGAAAACGGCGCAAAGGTGATACTTTGCTCGCACATGGGCAAGCCGCACAACATCTTCACGGAGGGCTTTGGGCTCACCAAAAAGGAGAAGAAGGCGGTCGAGGCGTTGCCCGAAGAGGAAAGAGAAGTCGCAAAGGCGCAATATATCGCCAAGGCTCTCAAAAACGACGGCAAAAAGTTTACGCTCAAGCCCGTTGCGGACAGGCTCGCGCAGCTTTTCCCCGGCAAGGTGACGTTTGCAACCGACCTCGTGGGCGAGGACGCGCACGCCAAGGTCGCCGCTATGAAGGACGGCGATATAGTTTTGCTTGAGAACACCCGTTTCTATGCAGGCGAGGAGAAAAACAGCGAGGAGCTTTGCCGTCAGCTTGCGGATTTCTGCGACGTGTACGTCAACGACGCGTTCGGCACGGCGCATCGCGCGCACGCGACTACGGCGGGCATTGTGCAGTACGGCTTTGCAAAGACCGCTGTGAGCGGATTCCTCATCGAAAAGGAACTCAAGTTCCTCGGCAACGCGGTTGAAAATCCCGTGCGCCCCTTCGTCGCCATTCTGGGCGGCGCAAAGGTTGCGGATAAGCTCAACGTAATCGACAATCTGCTCGGCAAGTGCGACACGCTTATCATCGGCGGCGGCATGGCGTATACCTTCATCAAGGCGCAGGGCGGCACTATCGGCACGTCCCTCGTCGACGACGAAAAGGTGGAATACTGCAGGAATATGCTTGAAAAGGCAAAGAGCCTCGGCAAAAATATCTTCCTGCCCGTCGACACAATGGTCGCGGCTTCTTTCCCCGATCCGATCAACGCGCCTATCGATGTCGAATGCGTGAACAGCATGGAGATCCCCTCCGACAAAATGGGACTCGATATCGGCGTAAAGACGCAGGCTATGTTTGCCGAAGCGATAAAGAGCGCAAAGACCGTCGTTTGGAACGGACCTATGGGCGTTTTCGAGAACCCCACCTGCGCGCAGGGCACGATCGCCGTGGCGAAGGCTATGGCGGAGACGGACGCGACTACTATCATCGGTGGCGGCGACAGCGCGGCGGCGGTTGCGCAGCTCGGCTTTGCGGATAAGATGTCGCATATTTCAACGGGCGGCGGCGCGTCGTTGGAATTCCTTGAGGGTAAGGTGCTTCCCGGCATCGCTTGCCTTAACGAATAACGCGTATAGCTTTGTCAGACTGCGCGCTTGCTGCGCAAGTAAACAAACTGTTTTGAGAAATAAATAAACGATCAGAGGTAATTATATGAGAAAAGCAATCATCGCAGGAAATTGGAAGATGAACAACACCATCGCGGAGACCAAAGCGCTTGTCACAGAGCTTATCCCTCTCGTCAAGGACGCGCAGTGCGATGTCGTTATCTGCACGCCTTATACGGACCTTGCAACAGCGGTCGAGATGACGAGGGGCACCAACATCAAGGTCGGCGCGGAAAACGTGCATTGGGCGGAAAAGGGCGCTTTTACGGGTGAAATATCCGCAAAAATGCTTGTCGAACTCGGCGTTGAGTACGTGATAATCGGTCACAGCGAGCGCCGTCAGTATTTTGCGGAGACGGACGCTACGGTAAACGCGAGAGCAAAGGCCGCTTTGGCGGCGGGTCTTAAGCCCATCGTCTGCGTAGGCGAGACGCTTGAGGAGCGCGAAGCCGGCAAGGTCAAGGAAGTGCTTGTGCGTCAGACGAAGGGCGCTTTCGAGGGTATCGACAAGGAAGAGCTTGACAATATCGTCATCGCGTACGAGCCTGTATGGGCGATCGGCACGGGCAAGACCGCAACCGCGGAGGTCGCAAACGACACCATTGCCATCATCAGAAACACCATGGCGGAGCTCTATTGCCCCAAGTGCGCAGAGAACAGAGTGCGCATCCAATACGGCGGCAGCATGAACCCCAAAAACGTCAAGGAGCTCATGGCGATGCCTCAAATCGACGGCGGCTTGATCGGCGGCGCGTCGCTTAAGGCGGTCGACTTCTCGCAGGTAGTAAACTATTGATTTTGCGCCGGATGTCAACCCTCGCAAGCTGCTCGGGGCATTCGCACGCGAATATAGCCGACGCAGTATATTATTGCCAATGCGCGAAGCTCATTTTGAGCGCAAACGTCTGTAGGGGCAAAAGTGGGAAGTGAATTCCCGCTTTTGCAGTTGAAAGTATCGATATAGCGCAAAACAAAACAAATATAAAATTCAACAACGGCACACTTCGCGTCGCTCAAGCGCACGGAGTGTGCGCAGGTTAAAAGGATAATTATGAATAAACTCGTACTTGTAGTTATGGACGGCGTAGGCAAGTCCAAGACGGGACTCGGCGACGCTGTCACGATGGCAAATACCCCCACTCTCGACAGACTTATGGCGGAATGTCCTCACACCTTTATAAAGGCGCACGGCAGGGCTGTGGGACTGCCGTCCGACGACGATATGGGCAACAGCGAGGTGGGACACAACGCGCTCGGCTGCGGACAGGTGTATTCGCAGGGCGCGAAGCTTGTCGAGGAGGCAATCGAGAGCGGCGACATTTATAAATCAGCCGCTTGGCAGGAGCTCAAGGCAAACTGCCTTGACAACGGCTCCGCAATGCACTTTATCGGCTTGCTTTCCGACGGCAACGTGCACAGCAATATCGGACATCTTCTCGCTCTGGTCACCCGTGCGAAGAGAGACGGCATAAAGCGCGTGCGTATCCATATCCTGCTTGACGGAAGAGACGTTCCCGCGACGTCCGCGCTGACGTATGTCGACGCGCTTGAAAATACGCTCGCAGGCTTGAACGACGGAGAATTCGACGCGAAAATCGCCTCCGGCGGCGGACGCATGAAGATAACAATGGACAGATACTTCGCCAATTGGGACATGGTGAAAGCGGGCTTCTATACGCACGTTTACGGCGAGGGCAGAGGCTTTGCCACCGCGCGCGAGGCGATAGAGACGTTCAGAGCCGAGACCCCCGATATCATCGATCAGGATCTGCCAGCGTTTGTCGTCAAAGACGACGGAAAGCCCGTCGGAGCAATGGCGGACAACGACAGCGTGATACTGTTCAACTTCCGCGGCGACCGCGCGATCGAGATTTCCATGGCGTTCGATAACGTCTCATTCGACGGCTTCGACAGGGGCAACATGCCCAAGGTCAAGTATGCGGGCATGCTTCAGTACGACGGAGATTTGCATTTGCCCGCGCGTTTCCTGGTTGAACCGCCGCAGATAAAGTATACGTTGAGCGAGAAGCTTGTCGATTTGGGCGTAAGATCCTACGCCGTGTCCGAGACTCAAAAATACGGTCACGTCACTTATTTCTGGAACGGAAACCGCTCCGAAAAGTTTAGCGATAAGCTTGAGGTATGGGAGGAGGTGCCCAGCGACAAGGTGTCTTTCGACCAGCGTCCCTGGATGAAATCCGCCGAGGTCACGGATAAGGTCATAGAAGCCGTTGAAAGCGGCGAGTATGAGTTTATCCGTTGCAATTATCCCAACGGAGATATGGTGGGACATACCGGTAGCCTCGACGCGACGATCATCGGCGTGGAAGCCGTGGATCTTGCTCTCGCAAGGCTTTTGCCCGTCGTCAAGCGCAACAACTATACGCTTGTTGTCACCGCCGACCACGGCAATGCGGACGAGATGCTTGAGAAAAATAAAAAGGGTCAGATCGCGGTGCGCACGGCGCACAGCCTTAACGTCGTTCCGTTTATCGTTTGCAACGCGAATTGCGAAATCGCCGACGGCGAGTTCGGTTTGTCTAACGTCGCCGCCACGGTGGCTGCGCTAATGGGCTTCGAGCCCGACGCGCATTGGGACAAATCGATCGTCAGGATAAATAAATAAGAATGGAGAGATGTCCAACTTTAAAAAGTGCGATGCAAAATCGCACTTTTTTATTTGATATGCCTACGTTTTGGATAATCTAATCGCGTATTATGCGTTTTCGGCGGTTTGAAGCTCCTGCCCGTCGTCAAGAAGATAGGGCTGCTCGAGATCGCGCGACTTGTCCTTGAAGATCTTGTTTACCGTAGATACGGCTATCGGTATGAAAATCAGGACGGAAAGCGTCTCCGCGATCGGGAACGACATCCAAAAGCCCGTGAAGCCGAGCTCGGTAAACGCGCTCAACACATAACCGAGCGGCAAAAGTATGCCTATCTGACGGAGAAGGGAAATGAGCATGGCTTTGACGCCGTGTCCGACGGAGTTGAACATGGCGATCATTATCACGCTGAAGGACGCGGGGATAAAGGATATAGAGCACAGCCGCAGAGCCTGGCAGCCTATCTTCATTCGGTTTGCGTTGTCGCCCACGGAGAACAGCTTCAACAGCACGTCCGGCATGGAGTGGAAGAGTATTATCACGACGCACATGAAGGAAAACGCGATAAGCATGGCGTATCTGAAGGTCTTTTCAAAGCGCGAGCGGTTGTTCGCGCCGTAGTTGTAGCCCATGATCGGTATGCAGCCCTGATTGAGACCGAAGCAGGGCATAAGCGCAAAGGATTGCAGTTTGAAGTAAACTCCGAACGCCCATACCGCGTCGGCGGATCTATTGAGAATGATATTGGCGACCATATACATCACGGAGCCTATCGAATTGAGCACGATCGTGGGCAATCCCACGCGCATTATGTCGAGCAGAATGCGCTTTTTAAGCCTGAAATTGCGTGTAAACAGAATTTTTATATCCCATTTGTTTCTGTTTTTCACGATCAACGTCACGGGTATCGTCATCGCGACGATCTGTCCCGTTATCGTGGCGATAGCGGCTCCCGTCGCGCCCAATTTGAGCACGCTAATAAATATCGGGTCGAGGATGATGTTTGTGACCGCGCCCACAAGCTGGGTTATCATAGGCACTATCATATTGCCCATGGATTGCAGTATGCGGGAGAACATTATCTCCACCATCATGCCGAAGGAGCAGCAGGTGCAGATGGCAAGATACTCCGACGACATTTCGTATACGGTTTGCATGTTCGCTTCGCCGTTTGCGGTCGAAGCTCCCAAGGTATAAGCCCTTACGAACGCGTCCGAGACAAAATAGCCTATCACGGCAAAAACCGCGCTTATGATAAGCGCGAGGAGGATGCCCGTTTGCGCGGCAAGTCCCGCGTCCTCGTTTTTGCCCTCTCCGAGCAGCCTCGATATGAGCGAGCCCGTGCCGACCGCAAGACCTATTGCAAACGCGTTGACAAGCAGCTGCATGGGCAGAGCGTAGGACAGCGCAAGCACTCCGTTGACGGGGTCGAAAGCGCCTATAAAAACGCTGTCCACTATGTTGTACAGCGCTTGAACAAGCATGGAAAGTATTGCGGGACCGCTCATTTTGAAAATGAGCTTGCCGATAGGCATTGCGCCGAGCTTTGCAGATTGAAGATTTTGTGCCATATTTTGCCTCGAAAATGACGAAAAACCCGTGCTTTTTGTCATTTTTCGACAGAATTATAAATTTTTTTCAAAGAAAAAGCAACCTTTTAAGGTCGCTTTCACAAGTTTTGAACATGTAAATTTTTTTCAGCTTTGAGCCGGTTGCGCGGCTTGCTCTTCCGTTTCGCTTTGGATAGGGGGCAATATCGGAGGCGTAGCTTCTCCCTTATAAAGTAGCTTGAGCAGAAGGGGGGCGACGAGCGCGGATATCACGACCAAAAGAAGCACAAACGGCATTATCGCGGGGTTGACAAGCCCGTTGTCTATACCTTTTTGCGTGCAGACTATAACGACCTCCGCGCGCACCATCATGCCCACGCCGACACGCAGGCTGTCCTTAAACGAATACTTGCATATAAGCGAGCCTATGCCGCAGCCCAATACTTTGCCTATCAGTCCCACGGCGATGAACGCCGCTCCGAAGCCCGCCATAGCCGCTGTTATTCCCGAAAAATCCGCCGTGACGCCGATATTGGCAAAAAACACCGGAGCAAAAATCATGTAGTTGTTGACTTCTATCTTGCGGTCGATATACTCGTGTTCTCTGACGGTGGAGAGAATAAGCCCCGCGATGTACGCGCCCGTTATATCCGCTACGCCGAACCATTTTTCCGCCGCGTACGCGAAGAAAAAGCAAATCGCAAAGCCTATGATCGGCAGCCTGCGCGTATGGGGATGGTGCTTTTCCATGTAGTTGAGCAAGAAGTGCAATCCTACGCCCACGACGCCCGCCGCCGCAAAGAAGCCTATCATCTTGCCTATCGCTATGCCCACGTCTTTTCCGCCGTTGCCCTTGTCGAGACTGATGAACAGGGAAAGAAGGATGACGCCGATGATATCGTCGAGTATCGCCGCGGTTATTATCGACGTGCCCACCTTCGAGTTGAGCTTGCCGAGCTCCTTTAGCGTCGCGACCGTGACGCTCACCGACGTCGCGGCGAGAATAGTGCCGTAAAACAGGTTGGAAATGACGTTTGCGCCTATATTTTCAAAGCCGCCGTTGAAAGCCGTCGCAACCAAAAAGCCGAGTCCCATAGGCGCGATCACGCCGAGCACGGTTATCACGACGGACGCAGCGCCGCAGCTTTTAAACTGCTTCAGATCCGTTTCGATCCCCGCGGAAAACATTATCAGGACGACGCCTATCTTGGCAAGGAAGGACAGCCCCCTCAAGGTATCCTGCGTGAATACGGTTTGATCGGGAATGAGCTTTATAAGCCCGAGCAATATACCTGCCACAAGCATGCCCACAACTTGGGGCAAGCCTATTTTTTTGCCCAACAGCGAAAACAGCTTTGTGCAGACAAGTATAAGCGCCAAAGGAAGCAATATTTCAAAATATTCAACCGTATCCATTATAGAAAGCGTTTGTGCAAGCATATCGGTCACCTCTGATATTATTTTCTTATACTCTTTTTGCGAGTGGTAGTCAAGCGATTTTGTCTGCGATCCGCCGTTAAATTTTTACAAAAACCGACAGACGGGGCGCGCGCGGCGGGATAACTTTATTTTATTGACATAATATCATTATATTGCTAAAATATAAAAGAGTAAATCGCGCGCGCCTCAAGCCATGCGCGAAGCGACGGACGGAGAAAGCTTGGATACACTGTCGATATTTATGAAAATATTCAGCCTGTTGATATACATCGCCTTGGTCATTTGCACGGCGGTGGCGACTGCGTTGACTTTGATATTTTTCAAAAGGCTTCCGTTGAAGCTGCGCGGGGTTTTGCCGCGTATAACCGCAACGGCGTTTGTTTTCACGCTTATGAGCGCAAATTGTCAGCAGTATCTGGACGTCGTGACTTTGTGTTGGGCGCGTCTGTGCTCTGTTATCTGCGGATTGTACGGCATAAGCGCGTGGGTGCTGTTTATCGCCATATTGCTGTGCAAAGCTATGCCTCATGACAAATCCGAAGGTGTGAAGGCTTTGCTTTGCAACGTTTATTTCAATTTTTCCAAACGTAAAATTTCAAGGGCTTCCGGCATTGCGTCCTCGTCGTTTTTGTCGATGACGCCGGTTTTGCTGTCCTGATTTTCATCTTCTCGAATTTATTCGTATGCGCGTATGCGCTCAATGCGCATGCGCGCGTGAAGCAGGCTTATTGTTTATTTAAGGCTCGCATTTTGTCGGACGCTTTCAGGTCTACGATATAAATGCGGCAAATCAAGGAGAAACCATTATGTTGACTATCAAAAATTTGAAAAAAACCTATCCCAAAAGCGACAGAGTCGCGGTCGACGATATATCTTTTGAACTTCGCCCCGGCGAGATCTTCGGATTTCTCGGTCAAAACGGCGCAGGTAAATCTACTACGATAAAGTGTCTAACGGGCATATTGCCCTTTGACAGCGGCACTATAGAGGTATGCGGCTACGATATCGTCAAGGAGCCGATAAAGGCGAAAATGCAAATGGGCTACGTGCCCGACAACCACTCCGTATACGAAAAGCTGACGGGCAGAGAGTACGTCAATTACGTCGCGGATCTGTACAAGGTGTCGACGGAGTTGAGGCAGCAGCGCCTTGAGAGGTTTGCGAAGCTCTTCAGGCTGGAATACGCTATAGACAGACAGATAAAGTCTTATTCGCACGGCATGAAGCAGAAGATCTGTATCATCGCAGCGCTTATCCACGAGCCGAAGCTGTGGGTGCTCGACGAGCCTATGATGGGACTCGACCCGCAGTCTACCGCGGAGATAATAGCGCACATGCGCGAGCATTGCGCAAAAGGGAACACCGTGTTTTTCTCGAGCCACAATCTCGACCTTGTCAAGAAGCTGTGTCACAGAGTCGCCATCGTCAACGACGGCAAGCTGATAGACCTGTTCGATCTGGCGGGCAACGAGGAGAACAAAGCCAACCTCGAGGAAAGATTTTTCCGTATCACGGGCACGTACGACAGGAGACTGTTTGAGGATTACGTCGCGCAGGAAAGCGAGGACATGCGTCCCGAGCTGCCCGTCGAGGAAAAACAGGAGGAGATCGGCGATGAGCAGGATAAGACGGAGGAGAAAAAACAGTCCGCCGTCAAGGCCGCTGTCGAGCGCGTCAGAAACAGCGTGAGAAATAAGAAAGGAGGGCGGCAATGAAGGGCGAATTTTCCATGCAAAGCGTGCGTACGCTGTTTAAGCTCGACCTTCTGGCGCGCTTCGGTTCCACGCACAAACGCGGAGTGAAGTACAGGATAGCGCAATATTCCAATTATCTGTTCTTCGCGGCGATATATGCGATCTTGGTCTACGGCATTTATTACCTCACCCGCATGTTTGCCGGCGACGGCGGTTTGCGCATCGAGTTTTTGACTATCGCGGCGTTTATCACAATAATAGTCGCCACGGCTATAAGCACGGGCACCGTCATAAAAAACTTATATCAGAACGGCGATAACGAGCTGCTGCTGCGATTCCCCGTGAGCGGCAAAGAGATTTTGGTTGCCAAGACGATATACTGCTATTTGCATAATCTCATCGTGTGCGCGCTGCTCATGCTGCCGTTTTACATGTCGTTCGGCGCGGTAACAAACGCGCAGGTCGGAGATTATTTCGCGTATATCGGCATCACGCTGCTGTCTACGTTCCTGCCGTTTTTCATCGCGAACATCATAGCCGTGCCCGTCATGAAGCTTATGAACGCGGTCAAAAACAAATTTTTGCTTGTGCTTATTCTCACAATTGCGGCGATTTGCGGCATATTCGCGTTTTATCTGACCTCTCTCACGACTTTTTTGAACTATATGCGCAGAGAGGGCGAAACGCTTATCTCAAGCGGTACGATATATCACTTCAGACAGTTTGCCAACGCGGCGTATCCGTTCAGGTTCTATGCGGAGCTGATCAACGGCAAGCTGTACGGCGGGCTTTCGAGCGGACAGCTCGCGTTGAGGTTTTTGTATATCTTCCTTATCAACGCCGCGTTGGGCGTCGCCGCATATTTCGTCACTATAAAGGAGTATTATAAGACGATACTTTACGGCATCGAGACGGAAAAGGCTTCCTTCCATAAGACGGTCGAGGACAAGCAGCGCAAAGCCCCGTGGGCGCTTTTCAGAAGAGAGTTTTATCTGATACTGCGCAGCTTCAACTATTCCTTCCAATATTTTGCGATGGCGTGCGCCGCGCCCCTGATGGTGCTTTTCTGCAACAGGCTTGCCGCGACTATGGGTACGGAGAGCTTGGGCGCGAAGATCATGCCGGGGCTTATGCTCATGGTCATCATCATATTCGTGACGATAGTGGTTTCGTTTGCGTCCACCTCGATTTCGCGAGAGGGCAACTGCTTTTATCATACGAAGATAATTCCCGTGACATATACGACGCAGGTGCTCGTGAAGTTTGCGCTGTACGCGGTCGTCGCGACGATTTCGGTCGCGCTGTGCTGTATAGTTTCGGGCGCGTACTATACGTCGGACGCGGGCGGACACGTGTTATCCGCGCTGGACGTAGGGTGCATATTTATCATAAGCGAGATCCTCGTCATCAGCTTAACATGCCTGTATATGCTTATAGACATCAAGTCGCCTACTTTCAACGTGTCGGGCGACGGAGAGCTGGTCAGCGCAAATAAAAATATCGCGCTCGCTATGATCGTGGGCATTTCCGTCGCGGTGCTGTACGGCTTGTTCGCAATGCTGTTCAGCTTCATTCCGCTCAAGGTGGGAGAGTGGCAGATCTCTTCGATCGGCGGAGATATGGGCAATATATATCTGATACTCGCGATAGTTTCGCTCGTTCTTTTGGGCGCAAGTCTGTCGGCGCTGTTTGTCAACCTAAACAAAAACTATCAAAAGATAGTGCCGTAAGAGGAGGATTGGATTTATGAAAAAGGTTATGATAGGTATCCTCATCTTGATACCGGTGCTGATTTTGCTTATACTCGCGGCGGTATCCAAAATAATTTCCGTTGCGGCATGGATCGCCGTGGACGACTTCACAATATACGAAAAGGGCACGAAAACTCCGGCGGAAAGCCTTGTGCTGGAGCTATCGGACGTGTCCTCTACGCTCGATTTCAAAAGCTATTTCGACATAGACATCATGCCGGAGCGCGCCAACAGATATACGGTTGAGTGGCGCATATCCGAAGATATGGAATGTCTTGACGAGGCGTACGGAGCGTCATACGAGCGCTATTTGCAGCAGCTTGCGGCGCACAACGCGTATCTTCTTAAAATAGACGAGATAAATACGGCTATAGAGAGATTGCGCCTTGACGAGAGCATACCGACAAGCGAGAGAAGAGAGCGCATAAAAGCCCTTGAAGACGAGAAAGCCGCGTTGAAAGAGCCGGAGATATCTTATGTCAAAGCCCCCGCCGCTATGGTGGACGACGGCGGCAACGAGGTCGCAAGCAACTCTACGGGCAAATTCAGCGTCGCAAGTTTTTGTCGGTTTACCGTCGTCGTGCAGGTTGAAAACATATCCAAATCCTTCGTCGTATCCGTTGTCGGCTATGACGTCGAAAATGTTTCCATCGTCAATCTGCCCGGGCAGGATAGCAACGTTCTTAACGTAGGCGAATCAAAGCGCGTTGAGGCAAAATACGAGCCTGTCGACAGCATAGTTTCCCGTACGAAGTGGCACAGCAGCAATACGAATGTCGCCACAGTCGACGGCAACGGCGTTATCACGGGCGTAAACGCGGGCAAGGCGATAATAACGGTTGAAGCGAATAAGTATACCGCCGAAGACGTTTTCGTCGAGAGCGGCGCATATGAAATAGAGGTTAAAGCCTCGGGCATAAGCTCCAAATTCGGCTCGGAAATCACCACGTCGAAGTCGTCCGTCAAGCTTGACGATATCGGCTTGAAGAGCGCGGATATTATCGGCGACGTCGAGGGCGGAACGCGCGACGGCAACATAATTACAATTTCCGCAAATCAAGCTGTCATCCCGACGGCGAGGGGAAAATTCACCGTAAGAAAGTGCGCTCCGCAGGCGATAAAAATATTGCATTCCGATTTGTTTGACGCAAACGGCGGATACGTCTTTGCGGTGAGCGGCCTGCCCCTCGCGCTCGAGGCGCGCTGGGCGGACGACCTTGCGACAGGGACGCCTGACGGAGTAGTATGGACGTCCTCAAACGACGATATCGCGTCCGTGGAAAACGGCGTAGTAAACGCAAGCGCAAGCGGCAGGATTGTCATCACCGCCTCGCGAAACGGGCATGTCGCGACGCTCGATCTCGATACGCGCGTCAAGGTCACGTCCGTGCAGCTTCGCAATTCAAAGGAAAATCTTGCCATAGGTCTCGCGCGCGAAACGGTGTTTGCCACATATAAGTTTGTCAACGTCGCGGACGGCAATATGATGGAAGTCAACGACATATTCATGACGATAGTCGGAGAGCCGACGAAGCGCGACGGCGAAAGCGAAGAGGCGTATGCGGAGAGGCTTGCGGAGTTCTATGACAACTATAAATTCGAAGTGATAAGCAATGCGGAATGCGCCTATTTCGCAGACGACCCCGCGTCCGTCGTTCCTGCGGACAAGCGTCAGGCGAACAGGCTTATTCTTATTCCAACCGCGTTTAGAAGCGGAAGGAAGTCGCTCGTTGTTAAAGTGAGCGCGAAGTATCCCAAATACGACAGCGTAGAGATAAGCACGACCGTGACGATAAACGTCGTGTACGGCGTGGAGGTCTCGAATATCGCCGAATTCAGAGCCGCGGCGCAGCAGCAAAAGGAATACGCGCTTGCGAAAGACAATGTAATTTTGCCGGAGTTGACATTCGAGGATATCAATACCGCAAACGGCAGAAACGACAGATACAGGTCGTACAGCGGCACCGGCAGCAAAAATCAATTCTGCATAGTCTTTACCGACAACATCGAATACGAGCCGGAGCTCAAAGAGATAGACGGCAACGAGACTAACGGATATGTGTGCATATACGGCAGCCTGTACGGCAACAATAAGATGCTTTCGGCGGGATATCAGCAGCTTCATAAAAAGAGCGGACAGCTGTTTAACATGAGCTTGAGCAATATCACCGTCAGCAATCTGCGCATGCGCGCGAACGCGATCACCGATGACGGCGTTATCTCCAGCGACGAGACCAAGATGTTCACCGGACGTTGCATCGGCACGCGCGAGACAGGCTTCGAGGGCAGCGATGCGGATAAGCATCACCTTCAGAACCTGCGCATCGAGTATTGCATTGCGGAAAACGGGCGGCAGATCATAGGCATAGACAACTGCGATATCACTATAGACGGTGTGATAATGCGCAACGTCAACACCATCGCGATGTATGTTCCCGGCAGAATGAACACCCGCGCGGCGGAGGACGAGGAAGACGGCGTGAGGACGACGTATCCTTGGTATTCTCATCTGACGACCAATAACTGCGTGTTTTCAAACTGCATAGGCTCAATAGCGTCCATCGCTTATGAGAGATTTACGGTAATGCCGAAAAAGGGCAACGAAAAGTTTGACGATTATCAGGTCAACGACGGCAGATTTGTCAGATATCAGCATATCGACAAAACCAGCAACGCCGCCCTTTATGCCGCGAAATATGCGGAAAACGTAGCTTATTTCCGCGAGCATTTTGCGAGCAAAGGCATAAACCATATTTTCAATCAGAAGGGCTTCCTGGATATATACAATTGGCAGGATTTAGACAACGCGCATATCATCGAGATCGAGGACGGAGGATTTTACAACAACCTCATCGCCACGTTGGTAGGACCCATGATAAGGACAAACAGGGCTTTCAGAAATTATAAATATGCGGCCGCCGACGGCAAGGAGTATATCCATATGGGCTTCATCTCGACGGGTATTAGCATGGGCGAGAGTATTATCGACGAGCCCGTCTATCTCGACTTCAGAAACGAGGATAAGCGCATAGGCAGGATCCTGACCCAAAATCTGAAAGAGCAGGGCGACGAAAACGATGCCACCATCGCGATTTTAAACGGGCTTTCCATGGAGCTGTTCTGTTATACCAACGACGCAAAGATCACTCCGGATTCCACTTACGAGATAAATGTGGCTTTGATAGAAAAGCTGCATTCGTGAGATCGAGCTTTAGATCCCCGCCTGTTATGGCGGGGATTTTTGTTTTAAAGCAAAAGTCTTTCGCTTCAAATATTTTGCATTTTACTGTGGAAATAATGCTTATATAATGTTATACTATTATATAACTACGATAGGAAGGTCGATATGTCGAAAAACAAAATTCTGCTCCTGGATTCCAACAGCCTTATGCACCGCGCATATCATGCGCTGCCTAATTTAAAAACCTCCAAGGGGATGTTCACCGGTGCGATATACGGTTTTTTGAGTATTCTTTTACGCTTGATAAAGGAGCAAAAGCCTACGCATATCGCCGCCGCCTTCGACCTAAAAGGTCCCACCTTCCGTCATGAGATGTACGACGGATACAAGGCGACCCGTAAACCCATGGACGAGGAGCTTCGTCAGCAGGTCGAGCCGCTTAAGGAGCTTATCGCCGAAATGGGCATAAAGATAGTCAGCATGCAGGGCTATGAGGGCGACGATATACTCGGCACGCTGTCAAAGCGGTTTGACGACGAGTGCGTCATCGTCACGGGCGACCGCGACAGCTTTCAGCTCGTAAGCCCGACAACCTGCGTGTTTTGGACTAAAAGAGGCGTGACGGATATAGAGGTTTACGACGAAGCGCGGCTTTTGCAGGACGGCTTCACTCCGGAGCAGTTTATAGATTTCAAGGCATTGATGGGCGACGCTTCGGACAATATTCCGGGCATTCCAGGCGTTGGAGAAAAGACGGCGAAAGCGCTTTTGCAGCAGTACGGTTCCTTGCAAGGGGTTCTTGCGCATGCGGACGACATAAAGGGCAAGCTGGGGCAAAACGTGCAAAACGGCAGAGATATCGCCGTGTTGAGCCGCGCGCTTGCCGTGATAAATACAAGCGTGCCCGTCGAGTGTACGCTTGAGGATATAAGGTTTACGCCCGTATTCAGTCAGCGCGTTAAGTCGCGTCTTGCGGAGCTCGAAATCGCGTCTCTTGCAAACAGAATGGAGTTTGAGCAGACTCCTGCCGCATGCGTTGCGGTGGATAAACAGATTATAAAAATAAAGACCTCTGCCGAGCTTGCTTCCGCGCTTAACGGCGACGATGTCGCGTTGCTTATAGGGGACGGGTTGCGTTTTTCGACGGACGGGAAAACGGAATACGTCGTGGATTGCGCGCGCGATCTGTTCAGCGAGGGCATGACCTTTGACGAGGCTATTGCGCAAACGCGCGAGTTCGTCGCGAAAAAACGACTTATTTGCTATGATTTCAAGGGTATGTCCAAGACCTACGGCTTTGACAACGAAAGATTTTTCGATCTGATGATCGCGGCTCACCTCGCGCGAGAGAGCGCGCCGATCAAGTCCTTGGAGCAGGTTTTGGGCGCCGACGGATTTGAAACGGGCGCGGCGGAAATGTTTGAGGAAAGCAAGCTGCTTGAGTCGCAGTTGACGCAAAAAGGACTTGACAAGCTCTTTTTTGAAGTTGAACAGCCGCTTTGTCTGGTTTTGCGCAATATGGAATTAAGAGGAGTGCGCGTGTCGCTTGACAGGCTCAAGGCTCTCGAGGAAAAATACGGCGCAATAATAAACGATTTGACCCTCCGCATATTTGCGGAAGCGGGGTGCTCGTTCAATATAGCCTCGCCCAAGCAGCTCGGCGAAATTTTGTTTGAAAGGCTGGGCTTGCCGCACGGCAAAAAAACGAAAACGGGATATTCCGTCAGCGAAGACGTGCTGTCCAACCTTGTCGGCATTCATCCGATAATCAAATTGATTTTGGAATACAGGCACTACACCAAATTGCAGTCGACCTACGTTGTGGGCTTGCAGCCTCTCGTGCGCGGCGGACGTATTCATACGGAGTTCAATCAGTGTATTACCACGACGGGCAGGCTTTCGTCGACAAATCCCAATTTGCAAAATATACCTGCCAGAAGCGAGGAGTCCAAGGATATAAAGCGCGCGTTTTTGCCGAGCGAGGGCTGCGTGCTGGTGTCGGCGGATTATTCGCAGATAGAGTTGAGGCTGCTTGCGCATATGAGCGGCGACGAGCAGCTTATCGAGGCGTTTAACAACGACGACGATATACACGCAATCACTGCGGCGCAGATCCTGAACATTCCCATAGAGCAGGTCACCGCCGATCAGCGCAGGGACGCAAAGGCGGTCAATTTCGGCATCATTTACGGTATAAGCGGCTTCGGACTTGCGGAAAATCTTTCTATACCGCAATATAAAGCGCGCGAGTTTATAAACAATTATTTCGACATGCACCCGCGCGTGCGCTCATACATGGACGGCTGCGTCGCAAGCGCGCGCGAATGCGGCTATGCGGAAACTTTGTTGGGCAGGCGCAGGAATTTGGCGGATTTAAAATCGTCCAACTATATGGTGCGCTCGTCCGCGGAGCGTATGGCGATGAACACGCCGTTGCAGGGCTCTGCGGCGGATATCATAAAGCTTGCCATGCTCGGGGTGGAAAAGCGGCTTGCGGACAAAAAATCCAATATGATATTGCAGATCCACGACGAATTGATAATCGACGCTTCCTGTGATGAGCTCGAGGACGTCATGGCTGTCTTGACGGAGGAAATGCAAAACGCGGTAAAGCTCAAGGTGCCGCTCATTGCCAAGGCGGGCAGCGCGCAGGATTGGGGAGAGCTCAAGTGATTTCTTTTGAGGGGTGAAAAATGAGGATAGCGATCGTAGGAGGCATAGGCTCGGGCAAGAGCGAGGTGCTTGCCGTCGCAAAAAACGAGATGGGATTGGCGTGTTTGAGCGCGGATGAAATCAACGCGGGGCTTTTGAGCGACGTCGACTATATCCGCGAGATTGCCGCCGCGTTCCCGTCGGCGGTAGCGCAAAACGTCGTCGACAGGGCGGCACTGGCCAATATCGTGTTTGCGGACGACCAAGCGAGATTGCGGCTCAACTCGATATCGCACCCCCGCATACTGGAGAGAATAAAATCCGACGGCAGGAGCATGCTCGTCGTGGAAATGCCTTTGCTGCTGGAGAGCGGCGCGCAGGCCTTATTCGACGAGATAGTTTTCGTGCGTACTCCTCTTCGCAAAAGGCTCAAGCTTCTGAAGGAAAGAGGCATGTCGCGCGCGGAAGCTATGAAGCGTATTCGCGTGCAGGCGAAGCCCAGGGATTTGCGTAGAGTTTCCACCCGCGAGATCGTCAACGACGGAGATATAAGCGTATTGCGCAACAGAGCGCGCTCCGTATTTGTGGAGATCATTGAAAAGTCGCAAAAGCTGAAGAAAACATTCTGAAGCGTTTGACTAAACAAATACGCGTCGTAAAACGTATTTTACACGCGTCGAGGTGCATATGAGCGATAAAATGAAAAACGTCGGCGAAGGACTTAAACAGGTGCAGGAGGAAATCTCGCACGAGGTCAAAAGCAAGGTAAAAAGTATGGGCGTCGTCAAGACGGTCATACTTGCGCTTTTGCTTGCCGGGACAATTTGTTCGTTTGTTTTTTACGGCAAAATTTTCGGCGAAAACACCGTTTTCACGCCAAACGAATCGCGTTCCGATTTTTTGAACGGGTTTTTGCAGATAATCCCGTCCTTTATCAAAAGCGTGCAGATAGTGTCTATTTCACTTGCGGTCATCACCATTTTGCTTGCGGTCATCAAGCGGTTTTTCGGCAAAAAAACTCAACGCGGCAAGACGGTGACTCTCCTCGTTTGCAACCTTATCAAGTGGCTGTCCGCCGTCATACTCGTGATAGTCGTGCTCGCGGTGTGGGGAGTCAATACAAGCGCGTTGATAACCGGCGCGGGCGTGCTGACGCTCGTCGTGGGACTCGGCATGCAGTCGCTGATATCCGACGTCGTGGCGGGGCTGTTTATCGTCTTTGAAAACGATTTCAACGTGGGCGACATCATCACGGTGGACGGCTTCCGCGGAACGGTGGTTTCGATAGGCATAAGGACGACGAAGCTGGAGGCTCTTGGCAACGTAAAAATATTTCACAACAGCGATTTGCGTGGCGTGTTGAACCAAACCGTCAAACCATCCGTCGCGTTTTCGGAAATTTCCATAGGCTATGACGAGGACCTGCCGCACGTGGAGGAGATAATCCGCAACAATCTGAAATACGTTCGCGTGGACGGCGCGCTCGATACCGTCGTATACGAGGGCGTTAAAGAGCTGGGAGCGTCGGGCGTGCTGCTGCTGTTTTCCGTCAAGTGCCCCGAAAACATAATCGCGCCGACTACGCGTCGCATGAACAGAGAGCTTAAAGTCATGTTTGACGACAACGGTATAAATATTCCCTTCGATCAGATCGTCGTACATCAGGAGTGAGAAAATGCAAATGGAAAATGTATCGGACGCTACGCAAAGACAGTGCAGATGCGTAAAGGAGCCTGTTGGGTCTATCCCTATCGCACGCATTATCGACAAGCTCGATTCGTTGTTCGCCAAGGACGACAATGAAGAGGCGAAGCGGGTTTTGGAGTTTTGGGAGAGCGAGGCTCGCGCCCTCAACGATAAGCGCGGGCTGTGCGAGATCTTGAGCGAGGAAATCGGCTTTTACCGTCGCACGGGCGACAGTCAAAAGGGATTGGCGGCGGTCGAAAACGCGCTGTCCATACTCGATTGCATAGACGACGGCGACAGCGTCGCGAACGCCACAATATACCTCAACTGCGCGACGACGATGAAAGCGTTCGGCAAGGCGGAGGAGGCGTTGCGGTATTACGATAAGGCAAGGCTGGTATACGACAGGATGCTGCCCGCCGACGACTATCGCTTTGCGGGGCTGTACAACAATTTCGCGACCGCGCTCGGCGACCTCGGCAGATTTAATGAAGCCCGGGAGCATTATTTGAAGGCGATCGGGATATTGCAAAGCAAGGGCGGCTTCGGAGAGGTCGCGGTGTCCTACGTCAATCTCGCGCAGCTTGCTTACGACGAGGCTCAAATTGCGGGGCGGGATTGCGACGACGAGGTGGAAGGCTATTTGAACGCGGCATATGACTGCCTTGACGACACGACGCTCGAGAGAGACGCAAACTACGCTTCTATTTGCGCAAAATGCGCGCAGGCGTTCGGGTTTTTCGGATACTTCATGCAAAAGAACGAGCTTGAAAAAAGAGCCGCGCAAATTTACGGGAAATAATAGCGATATAATATGAAAGGACTTGAGGAAGCGAGAAAGTTTTATGCGGAATACGGCGCGCCGATGATAGAGCGGCTTTTCCCCGAATACGCTCCGAGAATAGCGGTAGGGCTTGTCGGGCACGGGTCGGAATGCTTCGGCTTTGACGACGGGCTGTCGCGGGATCATGACTTCGAGACGGGCTTCTGCATGTGGCTGACCCGCGAGGACGAGGAGAAAATAGGCTTCAGGCTGACGCGTGCGTACGATAAACTGAAGGCAGAGTACGGCGGCTCGCAGATCGAGCATATGAGCGTCAAGGGAGCGAGCGCGCAGGGAGTGAGCGTTATAGGCGATTTTTACCGCAGATATACGGGCGGCGAAGGCGCGCCTGCGTCTTTGCGCGATTGGCTGCATACGGAAAGCGCGTTTCTTGCGGAGGCTACGAACGGAGAGGTATTTCGCGACGATTTAGGGGAATTCAGTAGAATTCGCGACGAGATCTTGCACGGGATGCCGGAGGACGTCCGCCTGAAAAAAATTGCCGCGCGCGCGGTGCGCATGGCGCAAACGGGGCAGTACAATTATTCGCGCTGTCTGGCGCACGGCGAGGACGGCGCGGCTATGCTGGCATTGAGCGAGTTTGTAAGCACCGCCTGCGAAATGATTTTTTTGCTTAACAAACGACATTGCCCTTATAGATCGGAAGAGCACACGTCTGAACTCCAGTCACCAACAATGATC
>CANDBZ010000014.1 GCA_947383095.1 uncultured Clostridia bacterium
ATCCGCCACCTTTGCGGAAGCGAGAGGGTCGAGACCGATCATGGGCTCGTCGAGGATCCACAGCTTTGGATTGTGTATCAGGCTGCCCATCATGCAGATTTTTTGCCGCATACCGTGCGAGTAGTTGTTTATGGGGTCGTTGAGACGGTTGCCGAGGCAAAACAGCTCTTCGAGTCGCGCGAGCCTTTGAGCTCTGTCGTCTTTGCTCACTCTGTACGCGTCCGCCATGAAGTTGACGTATTGGATACCCGTCATTCTGACAAAAACGTCGTGTCTGTCGGAAACGAAGCCAAACGAAAACTTTGCTTTGACCGGCGACGTCTTTATGTCGTAGCCGTTGATAAGTATACTGCCGCAGGACGGAGGTATCATGCCGGTGAGGCATTTGAGGGTCGTCGATTTGCCCGCCCCGTTATGTCCCAACAGACCGACTATCTCGCCCGCCTTGCACTCGAGAGACAGGTCGTTTACGGCAGGAGCAGCCGCGCCCTTGTATTTTTTGACGAGGTTGGATATTTTGAGCACCGTTTCGTCGACCTGACATTCAGTCTGCCCGATTTGCGTCATTGCGTTCTCCTTATCTTTGCGCTTGTATATTTACCATACGTTTATTTTACAATATATTTGAAAATTGTAAACGGTGTGCGCGCGGTTTTGACTTTAAATTTCCTTAAAATATGTAAAGAAATCGCGCGCGAGGGATGTTTTTTCACGGTATAAGCGCGTCTTTGCAAAAAGTTGTTGGAAAATCACGGCGGTTGGGCTATCATTGTAGAGATGCTTTATGGATTATAAAAGAGTATTGACGGTTCAGGATATCTCATGCTTCGGGCAGTGTTCGCTTGCGGTGGCGTCGCCCGTTATTTCGGCGTGCGGCGTGGAAACCTGCGTATTGCCGTCCGCAGTCCTGTCCACGCATACCATGGGCTTTAAAGGCTATACGTGCAGGGATCTGACGCAGGACATGCGCGATATTGTAAAGCATTGGGACAGCCAAAATATAAATTTCGACGCGGTTTACTCCGGTTATCTTTCTGACGCGCGTCAGATAGAGACAGTAAAGCAAATTTTTTCGACGCGCTTGCGCGGGGGCGGCTTGCGCATAGTAGACCCCGTGATGGGGGATTTCGGGAGAATGTATCCCGCGTTCGACGGCGCGTTTGCGGACGCGATGCGCGGCTTGTGCGCGACCGCCGACGTTATATTGCCCAACGTTACGGAGGCGTGCCTGCTTGCGGGCGAAGAATATAGAGAAAGATACGATGAGAGCTTTGTCAAAGGGCTTGCCGCTTCGCTGTCGGCCTTGGGCGCGAAGCAGATCGTGTTGACGGGCGTGAGCTACAATGATGACAGCACGGGCGTTGCGGTATTTTCTCAAAGCGGCGATTTTTATTATTCGCACAGGCGAATAAACCGCTCCTGTCACGGCACGGGAGATTTGTTTTCTTCCGCCTTTACGGGAGCTCTAATGAACGGGAAAAGCGCGGAGCGAGCCGCGCGAATAGCGGCGGATTTCGTGTTGGACTGCATCGACAGCACTCCCGCGTCTCATTGGTACGGAGTGAGATTCGAGCGTTGCCTGCCTTCGCTTATCGAGGCCGTCTTCGTTCGGGACCGATAAAAGATTTCTTGACAAATATTCGTTGCGAGCTTAATATAATGTCATAAACCGTTGAAGGGAAGAAAACGGACGTAGGACTTGAAGAGAGTCGGCGGCGGTGGGATGCCGGCAGCGACCGCGTTCGATAATATGGGCCCCGGAGGGCTGCGGCGAAAGGCTTCGAGTAGTCGCGGACGTGTGACTCGCGTGAGAAGTCGGGTTGTGTCGGCAACCTGCGAGAGGGGAGCGTTGCTCCCAAGTACGGTGGTACCGCAGACTGAATGTACAGTTTGTCCGTGCAGAATACGTTTCTGCGCGGATTTTTTATTAAACGGTTTGAACGCTCGCCAAACGGCGATAGTAATAAAGGAGGTGGCAACCATGAACAAACGCGAAGTGCCTTACAAAATCTTTTTGACCGAAAACGAGATGCCCAAAGCCTGGTATAACGTATGCGCGGATATCAAATGCGACCCTTTGCTAAATCCTGCGACGCACGAGCCTGCGAAACAGGAGGAGCTGGAGGCTGTATTCAGCAGCGAATGCGCAAGACAGGAATTGAACCGCAGAGATGACTATATAGAAATCCCCGCCGCGGTTCGCGATTTTTACAAGATGTACCGGCCCTCGCCGTTGGTGCGCGCTTACTGTCTTGAAAAATATCTGGATACGCCCGCAAAAATATACTATAAGTTCGAGGGCAACAATACAAGCGGCTCGCACAAGCTCAACAGCGCTATTGCGCAGGCGTATTATGCCAAGGAGCAGGGGCTCAAGGGGCTGACGACGGAGACGGGCGCGGGGCAGTGGGGCACGGCGCTCGCCATGGCGTGCGGTTACTTCGGACTTGACTTGACGGTATATATGGTGCGCTGCTCCTATGAGCAAAAGCCGCAGCGCAAGACTCTTATGACGACCTACGGCGCAAACGTCATAGCTTCTCCGTCCGAGACCACCGAAGCGGGCAGAAGGATACTTGCGGCTTCGCCGGATTATAGATCGGGCAGCCTCGGCACGGCTATATCCGAAGCGGTAGAAGCCGCCGTCACGTCCGGCGGAGAGCGCAGATATTCCCTCGGCAGCGTGCTCAATCAGGTGGTTCTGCACCAATCTGTTATAGGCATTGAGAGCAAGCGCGCGATGGAAAAATACGACGAATATCCCGATATAATTATCGGATGCGCGGGCGGCGGCAGCAACCTCGGAGGACTCATGTCCGAGTTTATGAGAGACAGGCTCAAGGGCAAGGCCAAGCCTTATTTTATCGCAGTCGAGCCAATGAGCTGTCCCAGCCTTACAAAGGGCGTTTTCGCATACGATTTTTGCGACACGGGCAAGGTCACGCCGCTCGCGAAAATGTACACTCTCGGCAGCGGCTTTGTGCCTGCGCCGACGCATGCGGGTGGATTGAGATATCACGGCATGAGTCCCGTCATATCGCGGCTTTATCACGACGGATATATAGACGAGGCGCGCGCCGTCAGCCAGACGGATGTGTTTGACGCGGCTGTCAGGTTTGCCAGGGTCGAGGGAATTTTGCCCGCGCCGGAATCTTCCCATGCGATAAAGGTCGCGATCGACGAGGCGTTGAAATGCAAGGAAACGGGCAAGCGAAAGACTATTCTTTTCGGGTTGACGGGCACGGGATATTTTGACTTGTACGCGTACGAAAGATTTTTGCAGGGTTCGATGACGGATGCATTGCCGACCAACGAAGCGCTTGAGCGCAGCGAAAGCGATGTGCCTGTAGTTTAAACGTTACGCGGGCAATGAAAAAAGCCGCGGTTTATCCGCGGCTTTTGTGTCGATAAACATACGTTTTAGTTATTTCTTTCCCGTCGAGCCGAAGCCGCCCGCGCCCCGTTCGCTGTCCTCAAGCTCTTCGCACTCTACGAAATCGGCTGTCAGATAAGGCGTTATTACTATCTGCGCAATGCGCTCGCCGTTTTCTATCGTTTGAGGCTGCCCGCCGTGATTGTGCAGCGCGACGATGATCTCGCCGCGATAATCGCTGTCTATCACCCCCACCTTGTTCGCGGGCGCGACGCCGCGTTTTGTGGCGAGGCCGCTGCGCGCGTAGACAAGCCCTACGTACTGCGGCGGGATTTGCAAAGCGACGCCCGTGCGGACGAAAACCGTTTGCGCGGGCTCTATTGTCACGCAGTCCCCGTCGAGGCAGGCGAACAGGTCCGCGCCGGCGGAATGGGCGGTGCCGTATTTGGGCATTGTCGCAGAGGGGTTGAGCTTTTTGAATTTCACAGTGATCGGGTTCATATCGTAGATCCTTTGTATTGATATTGTCATTATACATTATTCTTTCGCCGTTATCAATCCTATGCTGCGTTTTGATTGAGAGGACGTATATTTTCGGATGGGAAGCGCAAGCTATCTGCGAGGTGAATCATGAAAAAAACAAAAAATTTCGCTTTCGTGATCGTTCTGTCGGTCTTTATATCCGCGCTTTGCTTCGCGGCGGTTTATCAAAACGAGGAGTGCGACAGACAGCTTTGCGACGCGTCGGGGATATACGATATGCTCAACGAAGATATTGTGAAGCTTTATGAAAAGGAAATCGCGGGCGAGTCGATAGTATCCGGCGCGTCATCGTCGCAGCTCGATAGAAACGCAAAAAGGTTCAACGTCGACGTGCAGAAGCTCAAAGCCATAATGCTGTTGCAGGACCTTGCGGCCAAATCAGGTCGCAACGTAAGCCTTGCGGAGCTTGCCGCGATGAACGACCTGAAGCTTATAAGCTATTTTAAGCAGTGCGCCAAGGATTATCTTTTGACGCTTCCGCAGGAGAGACAGGAGGAGCTTGCGCGCATGTTCAAGAGCGCGGCGAAGCTCAAATAAAGGCGTACGACGCACGTAAAATCGAACGCATAACGTAAAATTGTCGAATTTTCAAAAAAGCTGTAACGTGTTTGCGTAATTGCTTGAAATATGACTTTTGTGATGATATACTATTGTCGCAGGAGGAAGTTATGGAAGCTTCACAATCAGAGTTTTTGACCGCCAAGGCAAGACAACTGCGCGACGACGTCATTCAAACTATAGGAACGTTTGGAGTTGGACATATCGGAGGCTCGTTGTCGGTGATAGACGCTTTGACGGTCGTTTATTATTCCAAAGCAAAAAATTTAGATCCTAAAAATCCCCGCAAGCAGGACAGAGACAGGATAATCATGTCAAAAGGTCATGCGGGTCCCGCAATGTACGCCGTGCTTGCGGATCTGGGCTATTTCCCCAAAGAGTGGCTTGGCACGCTCAATAAAAACGGTACCAATCTTCCTTCGCATTGCGATATGCGCAAGACTCCCGGCATAGATATGACTGCGGGTTCGTTGGGACAGGGGCTGTCCGTGGGCGTAGGTATGGCGCTTGCGGCGAAGCTTGACAAAAATCCCGCGACCGTGTATTGCTTTATCGGCGACGGCGAGGCGCAGGAGGGGCAGATCTGGGAGGCGAGCATGCTCGCGGGCTCTCGCAAGCTTGACAATCTCATCGTGTTTTTGGATTACAACAAGATGCAGCTTGACGGCAGAGTTTGCGATATAAACGACCTCGAGCCTGTGGCCGACAAGTGGACTTCCTTCGGTTTCTTCGTGCAGGATATCGACGGACATGATCTGGATGCGATATCGACGGCGATAGACAACGCGAAAAAGTCCGGCAAAGCCAATATGATCATTCTCAACACCGTCAAGGGCAAGGGCGCGTCCTTTGCGGAGAGCGCCGCCAATTGCCACAGCATGACTATCACCGAGCAGATGTGGAGAAAGGAAACGGGGAGGTACGACGCATGACGACGGACGACAGAGAGATAAGGCAGACTTTGGCAAAGGCGTTGACGGAGCTTGCGGACAAGGACGATCGCATCGTCGTGTTGGACGCGGATCTTATGAGCTGTCATGCGACCAAGTGCTTCAAGGAAGCGCATCCCGACAGATTTTTCAACGTCGGTATAGCGGAGCAAAATATGATCGGCGTAGCCGCGGGTATGGCGACAATGGGCAAGATCCCGTTTGCGTACAGCTTCGCGCCGTTTGCGACGCGCAGATGCTATGACCAGATATTTATTTCCGTTGCGTACTCCGGTCTCAATGTGAAGATAGTCGGGTCGGAGCCGGGCGTTGCGGCGGAGGCAAACGGCGGCACGCATATGCCTTTCGAGGATATGGCGATAATGCGCGCTATACCCAAAATGGTCTGCTTCGAGCCTACCGACGCCACGATGATGGAAAAGGCGTTGCCGCAGATCGTAAATCATCCGTCCGCGGTATACGTGCGCATGTTCCGCAAAAAGGCGGCGAAGATATACGACGAGACGCTTGACTTTAAGCTCGGCAAAGCCATAGAGCTCAAGGACGGCAAGGACGTCACGCTCATGGCAAGCGGTATCATGGTCGAACGCGCGCTGCAGGCGGCGGATATCCTCGCGGAGCAGGGCATAAGCGCGGCGGTGGTCAACGTGCATACCTGGAAGCCTATCGACGTAGAGGCGGTCAAAAAAGCCGCGGCTGCAACGGGCGCGATCGTGACCTGCGAAAATCATAACGTGTACGGCGGCCTCGGCAGCGCGGTTGCGGAGGTGGTCGTGAGAGAATGCCCCGTGCCTATGCAGACGGTGGGGATAAACGACGAGTTCGGTCAGGTGGGCAAAAACGCATATTTGAGCGAGGTATACCATATCACGGCGAACGATATCGTTGCTGCGGCGCAAAAAACAATTTCTATGAAAAAATAACAGATCGACTAATAAAACCGCCCTCTGTGCAGAGGGCGGTTTTATTATTGTGCGTCAAATCAGAAACGCCGCGGGGATCGCGGATATCGCCGCTATCCACAGTATGAGCCAAGAAATGAAGATCCACAGCACTATCGCCGTGGTGACGGCAACCGTGATCGCGCTGATTATTGTTCCCGCAAGCGCGAGCCCCTTTTGCGCTCCGCCGAAGTCTCTGTCCGCGCGCTTGTAGCCTATGATAGAGCAGATAAGACCAGCCAACGGCATGAAAAACGCCATAACAAAACCGACGATCGCAAGCGCATTATACTGTTGCTTGGGTTGAGCGGGCGCTTCGGGCGCGTTGCTTTTCACGGCGCAGCCGCAGTGTATGCATACGACCGCGTTGTCATGTATCTCATTTCCGCAGTTAGAACAATACATACATTACCTCTTTCACATCGTCGCCGCGCCCGAGATAAGAGCAATGATGAGCGACGCATAGAATGCGATCACGATGATTTCGATAATCATGACGATAGCGCTTATCACGATGCCCGCGACCGCGAGACCTTTTTGCGCTCCGCCCAATTCTTTGGACTTCTTGAGGCCGATTATCGAGCAAATGAGACCGACCAACGGGAAAAGAAACGCAAACACGAAGCCTACAATCGCGATTGTGTTGGACTCGTTGCCGGTCGTTTGCTGAACGGGTTGTAAAGTCTGCTGGTTTTCAGTCGCGCACCCGCAATGGATACAGACGGCGGCATTATCGTCTATTTGATTGCCGCAATTTTTGCAATACATAGTGATATCCTCCCACTTTTGTTTATCAAATTATATTATAAAGTATTGCGTCAAGTCAACAATTATAATTCAATTGCGTTTATCAGCCGTATTTCCTTCAAGAAGCCTCTTTATCTTTTTGCGCAGCGAATATATGGTGTTGTCCACCTGTTTTTTTTCAATGCCCAATTTTTGGGAAATCTCCGCATACGACATCGCGTCCAAAAACAGCTTGAGGACGTTCGTCTCCCGTTCGTTTAAGACGGATGAAATAGCCTCCGACAACAGCCGCATGGTCTCGTCCTCTATGAAAAGTCTTTCCGGCTCCTGTTCCTCGGTGGTGAGCGTAAGCTCGTAAAAGTCTATATCTGTTGCAGGGCGGTTGTTCTGCTTGCGCACGACGTCCACGATATTGTTGCGGATACAGCGACTCGCATAGGTTTTAAACGTCGCTTCTCCGTTCGGCTTGAAGGACCGCACGGCGCGCATAAGTCCTATCATGCCCGTTTGGATGAGGTCGTCGCCGTCTTCGCCTATCACGTAATATGAGCGCGCGACGGATTTTACAAGCGGAGCATAGCGGGAAAGTATTTCGTTTTCCGCCTGCAGATCGCCCGCCTGCGCCGCCGCGATCAAATCGTTTTCGTCAAATAATTCGCTCATGATCTATTATCCGCGCTGCCTCGCTATTTCATACAATACAACTCCGGCTGCGACCGAAGCGTTGAGGCTGTTGACCCTTCCGTATTGGGGAATAGTCAGACTGCCGTCGCAAAGCTGCTTTGTCAGGCGGTGAACGCCTTCGCCCTCGCTGCCTATCACGACGGCGATATTTCCCTTTAAATTGACGGATTTAGGGGGTTCACCGTCAAAATCCGTTGCATAAACCCACACATTGCGCTGTTTCAGGTCCCTTATCGCGTCGTTGATGTTGGTCACCTTCGCCACGGGCATATACGCCGTTGCGCCGCTTGCGACCTTTATAACCGTATCGTTGACGCTCACGCTTCTGTGCTTGGGTATCACTATACCGTGCGCCCCAAAGCACTCCGCGCTTCTTATGATCGCGCCGAGATTGTGCGGGTCGGTGATGCCGTCGAGTATGAGCACAAGCAGGTCTTCGTTTTTGGCTTTCGCGGCGGCGACGATGTCGTCCAGCTCGCAATAGTCAAAGTCGGTCACGGCGGCGACGACGCCCTGATGATTGCCGCCCGCGGCAAGCTTGTCCAGATGGGCTTTGTCAGTGAAGCTTATCACCGTGCGCGCCTCTTTTGCAAGCGCGCGTATTGCGGACAGCGTCGGGTCGAATTCGCCCTTTTGCATATAGAGCTTGTCCACGGTTTTGCCCGCGCGATACGCTTCCTTGACGGGATTTCTTCCGAAAATATACATGGTTTCCTCGCGATTGTTATTCTTCTTGCAGACAGGCGTCCTCGAAGCATGCGGATAAAAAGCCTTCGAGGCGTTGCGTGTTGCCCGTCAGGTAAAGATATCCTATCACCGCTTCAAAGCCGCTTGCCTTGCGGTACTCCGCAGGCTCGGCATGCTTTGCGGAGGTTTGCACCTTGCAGTTGCGCGCGCGGCGAAACAGATCCTGTTCGTCCTCGTCGAAAAGAGGCAGCAGTTTTTCCGCCTCCGCGGCCTGCGAAACGGCTTTTACGACCTTTGTGACTTCGTGATGAAGTGCGCCCGTCTTCTTTAGCGTGGCTCCCACCGTGACCCTCGTGCGCGTATACAGCGCCTGCACTGCGTCTCCTATGAACGCCAAGGACATCGGATGAAGCAAAAGCGCCTCCTGTCGCGATATCGGCGTATTTAAAGTGAATATCGATCGATGCGTCATAAAACAAGTTTATCACAAACGGCGGCGCAAAGCAAATATACGTTATAAGATAATGACATATATAGATAAACCCCGCCCGCTATGCGGCGGACGGGGTTGCCTGATAATTATCGATCACTCTTGGGCGAAGTGCACTGTGTAATTTTCCGTTTTATAATTCCATTTGTTGCTTTTGACAACGTTTTCCCATTGAGCGGCGCTGCCTGCGAAATAGATATCCGTCAGGTTGTCGCAGTTGGCGAAGTCATACGCTCCGATGCGCGCAAGCCTTGCGGGCAGATAGACTGTCTTGAGGTTGCGGCAGAAATAAAAGGTTTCTCCTTTCAATTCCGTGAGAGTATCCGGCAGCTGGACCGTTTCTATAAACGTGCACCCGTAAAAGGCCTGGGATGTCAATATGTAGCCGCCTCTTATCTCCACCTTCTTTAAAGAAGTCGGCACGAAGTCGCTGTTGTGAAGATAACCGCTTGCTCCGAAGATATATCCGAACCCACTGGCGCCGCCTGATGAATTCACTGTCTTGCCGCAGAAGGGGAGAGATATGCTTTGCAGCGAATAGCAGCCCTTAAACGCGTTTTTGTTGATCGTCGTCACGGCGTCGGGCACGTATATGCTTTCAAGCGCGGCGCAGTTTTCAAAGGCGCCGAAGCCGATCGTATCCACATAGCTCGGGATAGACATCGCCGTCAGGCTTTTGTCTATAACGCCTGTTATCTCACAGTTCGTCGGGGTGGAGTTAAACGTATAGTTTGACATTTCGTCGTTGACCTGCCATTTTGCGGTCAGCTCAACGTCGCGGGCGGGCATTCCGACGGTAACTTCCATGTCGTCGGTGAGCTTTTGTTCGCCGTCGAACCAACCGATCCAGGTATAGCCGAGGTTGGTTGAAGAAGCGGAAAAGCTTTGCCTGTCGCCCACCGCGTATTTGCCGAGATCGACGGAAATTTCACCTGCGTTTTTGAAGCTGGCTCCTGCGGAAACTTTATAGCATCTGACGGTCAGGGCTACGTCCTGCGCGGGCATATCAAACGAGTATTCTGTCGTATTGCTCACAAGCTCTTCGCCGAGGTACCAACCGCCGAAAATACATCCGTTTTGCATTTCAAACGACAGGGAGACTGCGTCGCCGTACTCGTATCTGTCTTGACCTATAACGCGCCCGTGATCTTTATCAAAGCCGTCTGCGCGCACGTTGTAGTCGTTTTTCGTCCATTTTGCATATACGAATGTGTCGCGCAAAAGCGCTTCGAGGCGCAACGAGTTTTCCGTGAGAGGGCGCAGCCATTCGCCGTCGTCAAAATACCAGCCGTCAAAGGCGAAGCCCGTTTTTTGCGGTTCCGACGGTAGGGAAATGACCTCGTTGCCCGCGGTTTGCACCGTATAGTATGTTTCGCCTTCTACATCGAAGAAAATGGTGTGCTTCTGCGGCTTTGACGGATCGTCGCACGCTATAAACAGACAAGAGGCAAGACATAACGTCAATATTGCCATTAAAAGTTTTTTTACGTTTTTCATATGTTCTCCTTATATACCGAATTGGGATATTTTTAATATACCAAAATGGTATAGTTATGTCAACGGCAAAACCAACGGAATTTTGTTTTGACAGGCGTAATGAGATTGAAAGAATTAAGGATCAACCGCAATTTATCCCAGCTGCGGCTCGCTTTGGAGCTTAACATGAACCAAAACAGCATAAGCCGTTATGAGAATGGGGAAAGAGAGGCGGATTATAGCACGCTTATCAAATTTGCGGACTACTTCGACGTGTCCGTTGATTATCTTTTGGAAAGAACGGACAATCCCAAGGTCAATCGTTAAAACGGAAAATATAAAAACGCCGCTTCATTCGCGGCGGCACGGTTTTAGTTTTCAATCATCTATATTTGCTTTATCAAACAGCGGCGAATCAAAGAATTCTTTCAGGGAAACGTCCAATCCGTCGCATATCCCGTAAATAGTGGATAATTTCACGGTTGAGCTTCTTGTCATTGTGACGATCGTAGGACGCGGAACTCCGCTTAAATTCGCAAGCGCGTTGATCGTGATATTGCGCTCCTTGGCGTAACCTTCTATTCTTTTATAAACGGCGTCTACAAGTCTCATAATTGTTTGTTCCTATGTATATATTATTGGCACACCAACATCGAAATTATAAAAATCAATTAAGATTCATGCTGTTGGTGCGCAAACAGTTGGTTGACCAACACAATTATTTGGTGTATACTATGTTTAAATAATTAAGTATTAGAATTAAATTGAAGATATAATGTGAAAAACAGATATTTTAAATCATCAGATATCTTTTAAGTTATATGGGTAAAACAGTCAAAACGTTTTTATTAATAAAATGATATCGAAGGCGCGCCTTAAAAAGATTATTTAAATTTGTGAGCAACGCATATGGTCGTAGAACTGTTTGTTTTATATGAACTGCATCAAAAGCCATATGAGTTTCAGCCGCATTTTGTACGTATTGTGAGCGCAGCCCTGATATATAAAAATGCCGTGAGCCTTTTGCTCACGGCATTTTAAATCGTTTAACGCGGACGCGTTGCCGCGGCGGTCTGAAAGTTCATTAAAGACTTATTACAGATACTCGCGCAGGGCTTTGATGTTTTTGTCGTAGGTCTTCATCAGGTCGCCGGCGAGAGCGGGGACTTCGACATTGTCGCGCTTCATCTCGTTTATGCATTTCTGTACGCTTGTGATGCCCATGTTGTAGCCGTCTATGAGCATGCTCGCAAGATGCGTGTTGCTGTTGTCGAAGCTTGCGTTCACCTTTACGCCCGCCTTGAGCATGGCGCGCTGTACGGGATGAGACTGTGCGTCCTCAAGCTCTTCCGCGCCGAGTTCGGATTTGGCTTTTTCATAAAACTCCTCCATTACCTCTTTTTGAGACAGCGCGAGGTTTTTGAGCTTGTCGCATTCGATGTATCCCAGAATGTTGTCGATGGATTGCGCTCCCATTGCGGTGTTGCGCACTATTTCTCTGAATATTTTCATATCGTACCTCCTGTTGATAGCGTGCGATATTTGCGGGGAAATATACGCGCGAGGAGGTTTATCCGAAGATTTTTTCCATTATTTCTTTTATCCAGGATTTATAAACTATCTTTTCGCCGTTTTGCGAGTCCGGCACGAAGCAGAGCGGAGGAAACGCCACGCACCACCAATTTGCGCCGTTGCCGCTGCCGAGGTTTATCACGACTGCGTCGTAGTTGCCTGCGGGGAAGTCGTATCCGTCGTAAACTCTGTCGGGAAAGTATTCGTTATCGATCCTTATCGAGGATGTATAGTCAAATCCGTTTGCGCGCAGGGCGTTGTTTGCAAGCTTTACGAGACTAGAGCGCTCGCGCTCCAGCACGCGCGCCGCCTCTTCCTTGCTTTTGCAGCCGACAAGAGCGTCTTGCAAATATTGCGTGACGCTGTCGCGCACCTTAAGCTTGACGGCCTGGTCGGCGGCAGAGTCGGAATTGGCTCTTATATGTATGCGTATGCAGCTTTGCGCAAGCGATTGCTGCGATACTTCGTTACCGTCGCAGGCGCATAGAGTAGCGACGGCGGCTATGGCGAGCATAAACACGCAGACGATTGATACGATAAGTTTTTTGCGATTGAAATTCATGTGGGAATTATTGCCCGATGGCGGGATTTTAAACATAGTCGCAATCGTTTGCATAAAACCGAAACGGACAAACAAACTATCTCCAAAGAGGTGCGATATGCAAATGAATACATTTTCAAGAGTCAGGGCGACGCGCATATTGATGGTTCTGCTTGTCGGGCTTATGCTTGCGAGCATTATTATGTTGGCGTTGCCCGAAGGCGTCGGCGTTGCGGACGCCGCCGTGTTGAAGCAGGGCTCCAGCGGGGCGACGGTGAAGACGATGCAGACGAAGCTTATCAATTGGGGCTATCTCACGGGCAGAGCGGACGGGATATTCGGCGCAAAGACGAAGGCGGCTGTCATCAAGTTTCAGAGAAACAACGGCCTGACCGCCGACGGAGTCGTCGGGACCAAAACCGCGCAGGCCATGGGACTTAAGCTCTCCGGCAGCTCGTCGACTTCGTCGTCGGGAGGGTCTTCGTCCTCGACCGATCTCAATCTGCTTGCGAGAGTTGTGTACGGCGAGGCGAGGGGCGAGCCTTATACGGGGCAGGTCGCGGTTGCGGCGGTCGTGCTCAACCGAGTCAGAAGCTCCAGCTTTCCCAACACGATAGCTGGCGTGGTATATCAGTCCGGCGCATTCGATTGCGTGGCGGACGGGCAGATAAATCTTGCGCCCAATCAAAGCGCTTTTAACGCGGCTCGCGACGCGCTCAACGGCTGGGATCCGAGCTACGGATGTCTGTTCTATTACAATCCGCGCACTGCGACAAGCAAATGGATGCTGTCGCGCACAATAAAACTCAATATAGGAAACCATGCGTTTTGTTGACGCACAGAGAGGTGAATATGAGCAAAAGTAAACAGGTAAGAGTCTGCGAGGATTCGCAGGATAAGAGAAACAAAAAATCGCGCAACAGCCGCGTCATAAAGACGGCTGTTATGGGTACGGCGTTCGGTCTGTGCGCAAGCGCGATAGTCGGGCTGTCGGTAGCGCTGTATTTTGCGGACAAGACGGTCGCCACTCACGAGAGCTATCAAAGGCAGATGGACGCGGTCTATTCCCGCGCGTACTACGATCTTCTGGACGGAGCAAGCGACCTGGGCATAACGTTGCGCAAGATAGGAGTGTCCAATTCTCCGCGTATGCAGCAGTCCTTGCTTTACGAGGTGTGGAGCGCGGCAAATCTTGCGGAAAGCAGTCTGGCGATGTTCGAGGGCAACGACGACGGCATTTTGCAGGCGCAGAAATTTGTCAATCAGCTGGGAGATTATTCCCATACTCTTGCGAAGCGCGTCGCAAACGGCGAGTCCCTGTCCGCGGACGAGCGCGGCAAGCTTCTCAAGATGGGCGATATGGCGGACGAGTATCTCAAATCTCTGCAAAAGGTGCAGCGTTCGCTTGACGAGGGCAGGATGTTTGTCGGCGACGGCGGCGCCATAGAGGGCTTTGCGGGAGCGTTCTCGCAATTTGCGGAGCCGTCGTTCGCATATCCCGAGATGATATACGACGGTCCCTTCTCCGACGCGCTTGAAAACAGAAAGCCCATAGCTCTCGAGGGAAACGCGATCGATGAACGCGGCGGCGAAGCGTTGATTGCAAAGTATCTTGCGGATTACGACGTGAAAAACGTGCGCTACATCGGCGAGGGCAACGGCGACATCCCCACGCTCAACTATTCCTTGACGGTCGACGGTATGGAGGGCTTTGTGCAGATATCAAAGCACGGCGGCAAGCTTGTCGCTTTCAATACGGCGACTGCCTACGGCGCGCAAGCGGCGGCGGTGCAGGACGCAGGTCCCACCTGCCAGCAGAACGCGCGTGAATTTGCGCGTAAGCTCGGCTTCGGCGATATGCAGGTCGTATGGTCGTCGTCCGTCGACGGCGAGTGCTGCATAAATCTCGCGCCCGTGCAGGACGGCGTTATACTCTATCCCGACCTTGTAAAAGTCAAGGTGCGCGAGAGCGACAGCAGAGTAATAGGACTTGACGCGATGCACTACGCTTTCAATCACAAGGACAGACAAATAGCCGCGCCCGCGATCGGGCTCGAGCAGGCTGCGGGCTCGCTGTCTATTCCGGCAATATCCGACGGTAGATTGGCTCTTATCCCGCTTCAGGGCACAAAAGAGGCGTTGACTTATGAGTTCGAATGCGAGCAGGACGGCACGTATTTTGTGTACATCGACGCAATGACGGGAGAGGAGGCGAACATCCTTTATGTTATTGACGAAGAGGGCACGGGCTCGCGCACGATATAAAAAACAACGCGATTTTATTTGAAAATTCGCTTGCGGCAAAGCTTTGGAAAATGAAAAAAGGCGCATTTGAATGCGCCTTTTTATGTGTATGTAAATTATTTTTTGTTTTTCTTATATCCAAGCTTTTTGCAGAAGATAAGGGCGAAGAGCAGCTGCAAAACTCCCCATGCCGCGCCCGCTATAAAGAGATATGCGCCGCCGCCTATCATATCCGAGAAGTAGCCGATGAGATCGGTTGCGTTTTCGGAGCCCATCTGCGCAATATAAGGGATAAACAGAGTAGTTACAGCAACGCCCGCGATGAGGAAGGAGAATATAAAATTGAACGCTCTGCCGTATTTCCTGCCGCATGCGGATATAAAAGCCACGAGGAAGTTTATGCCCGACAGCGTGAACAGTATCATCGGGAACAGGGAAAGAATACCGTACAAAATTTCTTCGGAGAACATCGCTTTGAATTCCGCAAAATTTTTGATAAGCAGCTCCCATCCGGAAATGCCGTCGAAGTATACGGAAACGGCGGCCCAATTCGCCCATTCCGGAAGATTTGCTATAGTGCCGTTTTTGATGAGATACCCGACTACGGACAGCGCGATGAAGACAAGAGAGAATATCATCATCATGATATTTCTGCCCGTGCCGTATTTCTTCACGGGTTTTGCGACGGACTTTGCAGCCTCCGCTGCCGCGGGGCGCACGGGAGTATCCTCGTCCACAGGAATAAACGAAGTCGCCGTATCGGAATAATCAGGGGTTGCCGCCCTGTCTACCTTATTGAGATGAACGCCGATAGTGACGCCGCAGCTCGGGCATCTAATGGGATATTTTTGGTCGGCGGGGAGTGACGCCAAGTCTGCCGGAGGCACAAAGCCTATCTCCGATTTGCAGCTCGGGCATTTCGTATACATATAGCTATGCATGATTTTCGACTCCTTGCATTAGTGAATTCACGTATTATTATATTATTATAACGCGCCAAAGTCAATGAATAGTTGTTAAAATAATTATAGTAATATTTGGCACGAAGGCCGAAATATTTCGGCTTGTTTTCGTGCCTCAAAGTGTTGTATTAAGCTCGTTTCGGTGCTAAAATATACGCGTCGGGTGCGCGCGAAAGCGCGATAATCGGGAAGGCGGTGCAAATCCGCCGCAGCCCCCGCTACTGTAAGCCATAAACAACGCAACGTCACCGCAAGGGAAGACGGTTGGTCGCATTTATGCGGCGGTAAGTCAGGAGACCGGCCCGACGGGCTTTGCAAATCTTCAGGCAAAGTCTTTACGTGACGCCGTTCGGAGGGAACGGGGCATATCGCAAGCGGCGCGGCTTGCGTTTTTGCGTTGCACCTCCGTACGGTTTGAGAACATAACGGAGGTTTTTTATGTTCAAAAGAAAAATCGTTGCAATCGTTTCTGTCGTTTTGATCGTGCTCTCGGCGCTGCTTTGCTTTGCGGCGTGCAACGAGGGCGACCGCAGTGAAAAGGACGTCACCGTTTATATCGGAGACAAGACGTTTGAGGCCTCTACGACCGCGGATAATCTGCACGACCTGCTCAAGGAGCTTAAGGACGCGGACAAAATCACGCGGTACGAGTTTACGGTCAGCGCGACGGGCGCGTTTATCACGCAGATAGACGAGCTTATGCAGGACGCGACAAACGGCAAGTATTATTATGTCTGGCACGACGTGGACGAGTTCGCTTTGAAATCCGTCTATCAAGAGGAATTTGCGGCATACAATCCCTCGCGCAGCGAGGTGACGGAAGAGGACGGCACGAAATTCGTCACCACCTCGTTCAAGGGCTTAAAGCTTTATTGGTCGGGCGTGGGCGTTTCGTCCGTTCCGCTCAAGGACGGCGGACATTACGCCGTTTTGGTGGACTGAATGTGCGCGGGGCGGCGCATCGCGCACACGCCCGACCCGCGCATATTGCAAGATATGTATTTAATCATGCTATTTTAGATATATAAACTGTCGTTATGGTGAAAAACAGCAAAAAAACAGGGGCGCGAAGCGCAACGGTATATATCGTGAGAGTGGCGATCATGACCGCGATGCTCACGACGCTTAAGCTCGCGCTTTCGTTTGTACCTAACGTGGAAGTCGTCACTCTGCTGATATTGGTATACGGCTCCGCGATGGGGATCGCGTACGCGTTGCCCGCCTCGCTTATATTCTGCGCCGTCGAGGTTGCCATATACGGCGCAGGCGGTTGGGTATTGCTGTATTTCATCTATTGGCCTTTGCTCGCAGTCTTGGCAAGCGCGTTTTTGAAGGGAAGAAGAACTTGGCTCGCGGCGGCCTTCGCCGTGGTCGGGGGTGTGTTTTTCGGTGTTTTGTCGGCGTGCTGCGAGACGCTTTTTTGCGTGTCGAGTCTTGCGCCCGCGCATATCGGCGACCTTTGGGTCGCATACTATCTTAAAGGCATATACTTTGATCTTGCACACATGATATCGGGTCTGTTGACGGTCTGCATACTGTACGCGCCTTTGGTATCCGTCATGCGCAGGCTTGCTCCGGCTGCTACGGGCGCAAATATTTGCGGACTTAAAAATCTGCGTCACGAGGAATATATGAGAACGCCGCCGTGCGTTGACGGCGGCGCGTGCGACGAGTTTGATTGAAATCAGTCTGCCGCGGCGAAATCCTTGACTTCGATCGCGGCGCGCATTGAAAGATAGTCTGCGGATATTTGAATGATATAGCGCTGCCTTTCGTCGTGAGAGAGCGTTTTGAGTTTATCAGGGTCGGCAAAATAAGTGATGGGGTTGTCGATTTTTATTTCGCCTGTCTGACGCAGGTCGCACAGCTTGAGATAGATCTCGCGCTGTTGAGGAGTCGCGTTTTTGGGTACGGGCGGCTGATTGCGGCGATAATCGTTGCGCGCAAGTCGGTTTTTAGCCTCGGTCGCAAGGGTGCGCATAGGACATTTGTTGTGCTTGATGTTGCTCATATCGGCCTCCGTTTTGCCCATATTAGCACAAACGGAATATAAGGTGCTCAAGAACGCAAAAACAGACAAAATATTCTATATTTCGACTGACTTTGTTTTTAAAATGCGAGGGCAAAATAAGATTTTTGCAAACCGCGCTTACTTTTTCTTCCGCCCGGAAAGCAGCTTGCGCAACTTGCGGTAAACGGCGGGGATAGGCATAGCGCCCGCCGCAAACGCGATGCAGCCGTAGGGCTGTATTCTGCCGCCGAGAAAAAACTCCACGCACACCAGAAACAGCGCGCCTATGCAGACGGTCGCAAAAAAATCCGTCAGCGCGCGCTCGAAAGGTCGCGCTTTTCGCAAATAAAGTAACGCGACTATTCCCGCGGCAAGTCCCACGGCAAAGCACAGCGCGAAGCTTATCGCCTGTTCCTCGGCGTTTGCGCCCAGATACAGCGTTTGAGAAAGCAACGCGGTCATTATTTCAAAAGCTTTTTGAAAAACGATGTCGGCGTAGCTTGCGAGGTATATTTCAACGAGAAGACCCTGCCCGTCATTTGCAGTCTGCCGCTTTCAACGTCGAGATTTTTGACCGCAAGATTCTGACCCGTCACAAGCAGCGTTTCGCCGTCGAGGCGCACCGTGACGTTTTTGTCCGTGAATACGGGGACGTCCACTACGCCCGTCATGCTCATTGCGCGCGTATGGTCAAGCTCCAGCTTGTGCCCGTCGCGTTTGACGTTTTGCTGTTGGGAGGTCGTCTTGACGGCAGACGCCGCGAGCGATGTAGAATTGCCGGTCTTTTTGTCTATCGAACTGTTTTGCTTTGAAAAATCCATACGGTTGCTCCTTTGCGCCGAGCGCATTTCATTGACAATAATATTAAAAGATAATAAAATATATGATTGTAATATATATACAATAACAATAAAGCGAATAAATAATGAGCGATAAACAGAATAAAAAAATCAAATATCAATTGGATAGCTCCGCCGCTTTTTATCCGTATTTTGCGGGGAAAAAGTCGCAAAGCATGTTTTGCATATGCGCTACCATGAAGCAGGACGTGGATAAGGAGCTCATGCGTGTTGCCGTCAACGATGCTGCGGCGCGCTTTCCGCTGTATAAAACCCGTTTGAAAAAGGGGTTTTGGGCGTATTATCTCGAGGAGAACGACGCGCCTATAAAGGTGTTCGATATAGACGGGCGCGTGCTTGTGCCTATCGACGCCCGCGTTACCAACGGATACCGTTTCAGGCTGTCCGTAGGCGGCAGACGGGTCCTGCTCGAGATGTTTCATGCGTTGACCGATGCAAACGGAGCGATAAAATTTTTGAGCGCGATATTGAGGAGATATGCGGAGCTGAAGGGCGTGCAATTCGACGGGGATTGCGTCGTTTCGCGTTTTGACGAGCGCGTTCCCGATGGCGAGCTTGAGGATTCGTTTAAAAAACACTATAAACACATTCCTTTTTCCGCGCTCAATCTCAAGGGCATGGCGGGCAGTGCGCCGCATAGAACGCAAGGGACCTTGTTAAACGGCGCATATGAGCTTGCGGGCGCAACCTGCGCGGCGGCGGATGTTGTAAAAAATGCGAAAGCCATGGGCGTATCGGTGACGGGATATCTCACGGGCGCGGCGGCGTATGCCATAGCTAAAAGCGCAAGCGTCAAGCGCCCAATCGTGATAATGGTGCCCGTCAATCTGCGCAAGATATTTCCGTCCGTTACGGCGTCCAACTTCGTCACGTTTGTGCGTATAATCGTCAGGAAAGAGGAATGCAAGACATTTGAGGATTGCGTCCGCATTTGCTCCGCGCAGTTGGTTGAAAAAGCGAAAAAGGAGGAGATGGAGGCGTTTGTTTCCACCACCGTGCGCGCGCAGAAGAGCATGATATTCAGATGCGTGCCGCTATTTTTGAAATGGCTACTGATAAGACTCGGCAGACTGTGCATGAAGTCGCGCCAGACCTTGATATTCAGCAACGTGGGCAATATAGAGCTGCCGGACGGACTTGACGTCGAGGGCTTGTCGCTGTATATAAACGTGTCCAAAAACAACGTGCAAAATCTCGGCGCGATCACCTATGGCGGCGTTTGCAGGCTTGTGTTCACAAGCGCGATAAAGGAGCGCGCCTTGCCGGAGGCTATGTTCGACGCGCTTAACGGACAAGGCATAGAAACCGCGAAAACGGACGTTTAAAAGTGTAAAACATATAAATAAACATCACAATTTGCAAACATAAGAGGTAACATTATGAAAAAGCTCAATTCCGAACAATTAAGAAATCTGTATCTCGACTTTTACAACTCCAAGGCGCACGCCGTCATTCAATCGGCGTCGCTTATCCCCGAAAACGATCCGACGGTCTTGTTTACCACCGCCGGCATGCACCCGCTCGTGCCGTATTTGCTGGGCGAAAAGCATCCCGCAGGCAAACGCTTGACGGACGTGCAGGTATGCGTGCGTACGGGCGATATAGAATCCGTAGGCGACGCGAGTCATTGCACATTTTTCGAGATGCTGGGCAGTTGGTCTCTCGGCGACTATTTCAAGCGCGACGCCATCGCGTGGTCGTACGAGCTGCTGCTTGAAAGACTGGAGTTCGATAAGGATAAATTCGCCGTCACGGTGTTTGCGGGCGACGAGGACTGTCCTCGCGACGAGGAAAGCGCAACGCGTTGGGAAGAGCTTGGTATCCCCAAGGATAAAATTTTCTATTGCAACAAAAAGCACAATTGGTGGGGTCCTGCGGGCATGACGGGTCCTTGCGGTCCGGATACGGAGATGTTTATAGACACGGGAAAGCCCGCGTGCGGCGAGGATTGCTCGCCCGCATGCGACTGCGGCAAATATATGGAAATAGGCAACGACGTGTTTATGCAATACTTCAAAAACGCAGAAGGCAAGCTGGAGCCCCTCGCCAACAAAAACGTCGACCAAGGTATGGGCCTTGAAAGAATGCTGTGCATTTTGAACGGATATAAGTCCGTTTTCGAGACGGATCTGTTCAGCTTCGCAATAGAAAAGCTTGAGGAATTGAGCGGCAAGAAATACGGAGTAGACGAGGATACGACGCGCGCTATGCGCATCATAGCAGACCATACGCGCACGGCGACCTTCCTGCTTGGCGACAGAAACGCTATATCGCCCTCCAACGTCGACCAGGGCTACGTGTTGCGCAGGCTCATACGCAGGGCGATGAGATATTGCCGCACGCTCGGCGTGGACGACAGCGCGCTTGCGGAGCTTGCAAGGCTGTACGTCAAAAAATACGAGAGCGCATATCCCTACGTCAAGGAAAACGAGGAGCGCATCGTGAGCGAGCTCAACGCCGAGAAGGATAAGTTTGCAAAGACGATAGAGCAGGGGCTCAAGGAGTTTGACAAGGTCGTGGCGCACCTGCCGCAGGGCATGACGGTGTTCCCCGGCAAGACGGCGTTCAGACTGTACGACACCTTCGGCTTCCCCATCGAGATGACGCAGGAGCTTGCGGCGGAGCGCGGCTTTGCGCTCGATACGGACGGATATAAGAAAGCCTTTGCGGAGCATCAGGCATTGAGCAAGGTGGGAGCGGAGCAGAAGTTCAAGGGCGGTCTTGCGGATAACGGCGTGCAGACGGCGCGCCTGCACAGCGCGACGCACCTGCTCAACGCGGCGCTCAAGATAGTGCTTAACGACAACGGCATACAGCAGCGCGGCAGCAACATCACGGCGGAAAGACTGCGCTTTGACTTCAATTTTGCAAGACCTCTCACCGCAGAGGAAATAGCGAAGGTGGAGGATCTTGTCAATGCCGAGATCGCAAAGGATACGCCCGTCGCGCTCGAGGAGATGACCGTCGAGCAGGCGAAGGCTCAAGGCGCTATCGGCGTGTTTGCAAGCAAATACGGAGAGCAGGTCAAGGTGTATACTATAGGCTTTTCAAAGGAGATCTGCGGCGGACCGCACGCGGCGCGCACAGGCGAGCTGGGCAAGTTCAGGATTGTCAAGGAGCAAAGCTCCTCGGCAGGCGTGCGCAGGATAAAAGCCGTGCTGGAGTGAGCGGCGTAAGCATAACGTCAATGTCGAGAAATATCGAATAAGATCGAATTTTGTCGAATACCATATGAGCATACGATGCGCAGATTTTTGAGTCAAGATATAAGCGATTTGTCGAAATTGCGCGTATTTTGTCGAATGTCAAGAATATAAGACGTAAGCGCAGACAAATTATAGCGTTTTATGCGTTGTCGAACTTTGACGAAGAATGTCGAAACGCATGAAATGGAGTGCCTATCTGCCGTGCGCAGATATAAATGACGGCATGTCGAACATTGGCGGAATTTGTCGAAAGCATTTTCATATCGCTTGCACATGACAGAATTGCGTGCTATAATACTCACGAAAGAAACGCCAAATGCCATACGCAAGCGGCGAATCAAAAAGTTTTCACAAAAGATAAAGATATAGAAGCACAAAAGAGCAAAAGCGACGCAAATTGCGCCGCTTTTGCATTCTCCCCACAAACCGAACGAACGGTCTTTGCCGATGAAAGCTTATCGGCTTTCTATCTTGTTGCCGTCCTTGTCATAGTCCCCGTCGCTGCAGTGCAGAGTGTAGTCGCCTGTATTGCTATTCCAATTATCGCCTTTTCCAATGGCATCCCATTCTGCTTTTGTGCTGTTGAAGTATATATTAGTGATGTTGCTACATTCACGAAAAGCACCATTACCTATATAAGTTACGCTGTCGGGTATTGTTATGCTTGTGAGGTTTTTGCAATAACTGAACGCATAGTCGCCAATGCTTGTTACGCTATTTGAAATAGTTATACTTGTAAGACCCGAGCAATGATCGAACACCCAATCTCCAATACTTGTTACGCTATCGGGTATAGTTATGTTTGTTAGCCTAATGCAACTCTGGAACGCATGATTTCCAATGTTTGTCACGCTATCGGGTATGGTTATGCTTGTGAGCCCTGTGCAACCATAGAACGCCATCTCGCCTATACTTATCACGCTATCGGGTATAATTATGCTTGTGAGCCTAGTGCAATTTTGGAACGCATAATTTCCAATGTTTGTCACGCTGTCGGGTATGGTTATGCTTGTAAGTCCTGTGCAACCAGAGAACGCAGAATCGCCAATGATAGTCACGCTATCGGGTATGGTTATGCTTGTGAGCCCGTCGCACCTGGAGAACGCACTATCCGTAATGCCTTTTGTACCTTCTTCGATAGAAATAGAAGTATTACTGGGCATATAGCCTTTATATTTATAAGCAACTTTGCCTGCATAAACAAGACCGTCCGGTTGATTGTTATACCATGCTGTATCATCTAATGCACCACTGCCAATGCTTGTCACGCTGTCGGGCATAGTTATGTTTATAAGCTCGCTGCAACCCATGAAGGCATCACTGCCAATGCTTGTCACGCTGTCGGGTATCGTAATGCTTGTTAGGTTACTGCAGTTATAGAACGCATTACTGTCAATGTATGTCACGCTGTCGGGTATGATTATGTTTGTGAGGTTATAGCAATAACTGAACGCATAGCCGCCAATGCTTGTCACACTGTCAGGTATAGATATGTTTATAAGCTCGCTGCAACCCATGAACGCACTATTGCCAATGCTTGTCACGCTTCCGTCTGTCGGAATTGTGCTGTTTTTTAAACCCAAAATTAATGTCTTGCTTGCTGTTTCTATTAAGCAGTTCCCACTAATATGATATTTGGGATTGTTTTTATCGACGATTATAGTTGTAAGCCCAGAACAGAATTTGAAAGCTCCATAAGGGATAGAAATTACATTGGCGCCAAGGTAAATGGTTGTAAGTCCACTGCAACGAGAAAAAGCGTCTGTGGTTATTCTTTCCCCGGTTATTCTTACTGTTGTTAAACTTTTAGGGACATCCTCATATGCATACAGATGAGAATTTGCTCCAAAGAGATATGCGAACCAAGTGTATTCGTTGTCATTGGGTTTTGAGCCAATGAAGGGAATTGAAACATATTTAAGAGCATTGCAGCTAATTAGTACTCCGTTGCCGATGTATGTCACACTGTTGGGAATAGTTATGCTTGTCAGGTTATAGCAATCTTGGAATGCATAGCCGCCAATGCCTGTAACGCTGTCAGGTATAGATATGTTTGTAAGTCCTCTACAACTATAGAAAGTTCTAGTGCCGATGTATGTCACATTGTTTGAAATTGTTATGCTCGTAAGCCCTGTGCACCCAGAGAACGCCCAGTCGCCAATACTTGTTACACTGTCGGGTATGGTTATGCTCGTAAGCCCTGTGCACCCAGAGAACGCATTATTGCCAATGCTTGTCACTGGTTTTTCATTATACGTGGACGGTATAGTTATAAATTTTGCAGAACCCGTATATTTTTTTACGGTATAACTGTCGGTATCTGCTATATATTCAAATGCTAAACCTTCTATATTACCGTCAAAATCTTCTCCGCAATTTTGGCACACATTATTGATATAATTATGTTGTAAAGCGTCTATAATTTTCGTTTCAGTATGCCCGCATTTTTCACACGTCTTTGTTTTGCTGCCGTCTGTTGTGCAAGTTGCAGATTTTGTTATTTCCCATTCACCATATTTATGTTCGCAATTCCAAATAGCTACGATAGTGACGTTTACAGTGATGTTCCACACGTTCAATCCGTTGCCGTTCTCGTCCGTAATCTTGTTGCCGTTCGCGCTCCAGCCGCCGAAAGTGTAACCGGGACGGGTGGGAACAGGGAGCTGAAAGCTTTCGCCGTACTTTATGTCTTTTGTTGTGTCGTCCAACTCGCCTTGGCTCGGGTCAAATGTGACGGTGTAATTGTTTGCAGTCCAAATAGCAACGATAGTTACGTTTACTGTTATATTCCACACGTTCAGTCCGTTGCCTTCTTCGTCTGTAATTTTATTGCCGTTTGCGCTCCAGCCGCCGAACGTATACCCGGGACGGGTGGGAACGGGAAGTTGAAAGCTCTCGCCGTACTTTATGTCTTTGGTTGCGTCGTCCAATTCGCCCTCGC
>CANDBZ010000015.1 GCA_947383095.1 uncultured Clostridia bacterium
CGCCACCTACCCCTTCACGGACACTCTTTCCCTACACGACGCTCTTCCGATCTAATACACGAGCATCACCGCCATATCCGCCATTTTCAAAGACAGCTCGTCGGGGGTGACGACAACCTTGCGTTTACCGTTGTATACGCACATTTTGCGCTCGAATCTGACCTCCGTATCGGTCAAGCTGTGCAAAAGCATGTTGTAAAATGTTATATCATAATTAGTGCAAAGCCTCGTTGCCTGCGACCCCGTCTTCCCCAACGCCTTGCACAGCCCGCAATAAAAGGACTGAAAGACGTTGAAGTCCTTGATATACATATTGTTTTTATCGGGTATGACGTATCCAAACATACTTTACGCAGCAACCTCATTTTATTATTACAATATCGAGCATATATTAAACGAATATGAAACCCGATCGCAAGCGCTTCGCGCGAATTGTCAAAACGCGACGAAGCCCACCTTCTTTCTGACCTTGCGCATAGTGCGCTCCGCGAGCGACGCCGCCTTTTCCGCTCCGTCCCTGGCAAGCTCCGCAAGATACTTCTTATCCGCGCTATATCGCAAAAAGTCCTCGCGTATGGGATTAAACTTCGCGGCGACAGCCTCGCCCACCGCTATCTTGAACGTGCCGTAGCCCTGCCCTGCGAACTCTCTTTCGACGTCCTGCGGCGATTTATTCTCTATAGCCGCATATATGTTTATCAGGTTTGAGATCCCCGGCTTATCCTCGCGCACGCAGATTTCGCTGCCGCTGTCCGTGACGGCGCGCTTAAAGCGTCGCACGATCGTAGCCTCGTCGTCCGTGACGGATACGGTCGCGTTTTCGTCGGGATCGGATTTGGACATCTTGGACGTAGGATCCTGAAGAGAGCAGATTTTCGCGCCCGTCGTCGGGATATATCCTTCCGGCACCTTAAAGGTCTCGCCGTATCTGTTGTTGAACCTTATCGCGATATCGCGCGTTAGCTCCAGATGCTGCTTCTGGTCTATGCCGACCGGCACGAGGTCGGATTGAAACAGCAAGATATCCGCCGCCATTAGCACGGGATAGTCCATAAGTCCCATATTGATATTGTCCGCATGCTTGGCGCTTTTGTCCTTGAACTGCGTCATTCTCGACGCCTCTCCGACATAGGTATTGCAGTTGAGTATCCACTGAAGCTCCGCATGCTGCCGCACGTGGGATTGGAAGTACATTATGCATTGCCGCGGGTCGAGACCGCACGCCAGAAACTGCGCGAAGAAATTGAGCGCGGTTTGTCTGAACTCGCTCGGCTCTCTCCTCACGGTGAGCGCGTGCATATCCGCGACAAAAAATATGCTGTCGAATTCCGTCTGCATTTTCTGCCAATTCTGCACGGCGCCGAGATAATTGCCCAGCGTTATCGTCCCCGTCGGTTGGATCCCGCTCAAAATAAGTTTTTTTGCCTGCGCCTGCTGTTCTTCCATATTCTACTCCTCTGTCTTATCCGCGCCGACAAAGCGCAAAACCGCGTCTGCGACCTCGTCCCGCCCTATCGTCTCTTTGTGTATTTCGTCCGCCGCCGCAAGCCCGTAAAGCTGCTCCGGGCACTCCAAAGCGGTGGAATTCTGCAATCTTATCATAGCTCTGAACGGATCGGTTTCGCGCGTGCCCAGCGCGCCGAGCACGTCGGTCGCGAACTTGAAAGGACTTGCCGTAGACAGTATGACCGTCGGCGTATCGTCCTCCGTCTCGCAGTTGTATTCGTTATACACGCTTGCCGCAACCGCGGTGTGCGTGTCCATGACGTAATCGTCGAGGTCGAAATAGGTATAAATAGCCTCTTTGGTCTCCTCTTCGTCCGCCCATCCCGCTTCGAATATACCCGCCCGCACAGTCTCGGGATCAAGCTCGAAGCGCCCCGTCTGCGACAGGCTGTCGTACAGCCTTCTTATAAGCGCGTCGTCGCGACCGCAAACCTCAAACAGAAATCTCTCGAGATTGCTCGACACAAGTATATCCATAGACGGCGACATCGTCCTGTAAAAGTCGCGGTTTATATCGTAAACGCCTTTGTTGAAGAAATCCGTCAAAACGTTGTTTGCATTGGACGCAATTATAAATTTATTGACGGGCAAGCCCATGCGATACGCATAATAACCGGCAAGAACGTTGCCGAAATTGCCCGTAGGAACGACGAAGTTTATTTTGTCGCCCCACTCTATTTCGCCGTCGTTGACGAGGTCGCAATAGGCGGAAACGTAATAAGCTATCTGCGGAGCGAGCCTTCCCCAATTTATCGAGTTTGCAGACGACGTCGCGTATCCCGCCGCCGCAAGCCTGCGCTTGACCTCTTCGTCGTTGAATACGCGTTTCACCGCCGCTTGCGCGTCGTCGAAGTTGCCCTTTATCGCCGCGACGTGAACGTTTTTGCCCGTCTGTGCCGCCATTTGCATGCGTTGCACCGCGCTCACGCCCTTGGAGGGATAGAAAACGACGACCTCCGTACCTTCAACGTCCTTAAAGCCCTCGAGCGCCGCTTTGCCCGTATCGCCGCTCGTAGCGGCGAGCACAAGCGTTTTTTCCTCGACTCCCGTTTTCTTTTTCGCCGCAGTAAGCAGATACGGCAGCAGCGTAAGCGCCATGTCCTTGAACGCGAAAGTGGGACCGTGCCACAGCTCCGCCATATACAGGCTGTCTTCTATCTTGACGACGGGACACGGGTCGCCGTCGAAACGGGAGTACGCTTTCTCGGTATATCCGAGAAGCTCCTCGAAAGAGAAATCGTCAAGATACATGGAAAGTATCTTTGCCGTGCGCTCGGGATAGGTCCAATCAAGCAGCTTGCCTATCGTCTGCGAGTCCAAAACGGGGAAAGACGACGGCACAAAAAGTCCGCCGTCGTCAGATATGCCTTTCACTATAGCTTCGCTCGCGCTCACCTGCTTTTCTGCCGCGCGAGTGCTCGTATATTTCATATCAGCCTCGATATTTTTCCATAAACGGCGGGAAGTTTGCTTCGTCCTCGCTCACCGTCAGCACTATCTGCGTTTCCGTCGAAGTGGCGACCGTAAACATGTCGTTGAAAAAATCCTCCATGTCGTGCACGGTCTTGCCCATCATCCTGTGCGCGCCGTCGATATACAGCTTCTCTATATCGTGATTGCCCGCAAGTATGCCCTTGATGAAGCCGATAAGCGCCTCTTCCGAAATCGCCTCGTCGCCCTTTTTGAGCACGTTCGCGTTGATCACGCGCACCTGATAGCGCAAGGAGTACATATATCTGTCGGTATCCGTCAAAAACACGATGTCGCCCTTGGCGGTATTTATACTGTCGTTCGCCAAATCTATTATCTGTTTGGTCTTGCCTGTGCCTTTAGAGCCGGTGATAAGTTGAATCATAAGTTTGCACCTCCGTATTTATATTCTATAGAAAAAGCGCGGCAATTTCAACCCTCATTTTGATTTTTTACCAAAATATTTATTTACAGCGCGCACACGCGTGATCGCGCGCTATAAGTTCCGCGTACAGCGCGCGTGCATTTGCGGGTCGACAAGCGCGAGCATGGCGTCAAGCTCCTCGTCGCTCATAGACGTGGTGCGTTGCTCGGCGTACTCTCTGTCCACAAGCTCCTTTATTTTGGCGACGGTATCGCACCTTTTATCGACGGCGCTCTCCGTAGGCAAGCCGTAATAGCTGTTTATCCAAAACGCGATGCCGGCAAGCCCGCTGAACGAATCCACAATCACTCGCGGTTTTCTCCCCAAAATTCTCTCCGTGTCGAAAATATTGTATATTTCCTGATCCTTGAGCAACCCGTCGGCGTGTATGCCCGCCTTTGTGACGTTGAAGTTTTTGCCCACGAACGGCGTTTGCGGAGATATGCGGAAATGCATCTTCTTCTCGCAATAGTCGGCTATCTCGCTTATCACGCTCAAATCCATGCCGCCCGTATTGCCGCGAAGCGCGGTATACTCTATGGCCATGGCCTCAAGCGGAGTGTTGCCTGTGCGCTCGCCTATGCCGAGCACGGTGGTATTGACGGCGCCGCAGCCGTAAAGCCAAGCCGTCGCGGAATTTGTCACCGCCTTGTAAAAATCGTTGTGGCCGTGCCATTCAAGCTGCTCGGAGGGGACCTCCGCATAGTACTTGAACCCGTATATTATGCCCTGCACGCTACGCGGCAAGGACGTGCCGGGATAACTGACGCCGTAGCCCATAGTGTCGCATGCGCGTATCTTTATGGGGACGCCGCTCTCCTTGCTCAATTTCATAAGCTCTATCGCAAACGGCACTACGAAGCCGAAATAATCCGCCCGCGTGATATCCTCGAAGTGACATCGCGGCACGATATCTCTGTCGAGCGCCATTTTTACCACGGACAGATATTTGTCCATAGCCTGCTTTCTCGTCATATTCATCTTTTTGAAGATATGATAGTCGGAGCAGCTCACGAGTATGCCCGTCTCCTTTATGCCGTAGCGCCTTACAAGCTCGAAATCCTTTTCGCTGGCGCGTATCCAGCTTGTTATCTCGGGGAACTCGAAGCCGAATTCCATACACTTTTCGACGGCGAGCCTGTCTTTTTCGCTGTATAAAAAAAATTCGCTTTGACGAATTATGCCATTTTTGCCGCCCAAGCGGTGCAGCATCTCGAAAAGCGCCGCGATATCCTCCGGCTTAAACGGCTCCGTCGCCTGCTGCCCGTCCCTGAAGGTGGTGTCGCTTATGTAAATATGCTCGGGGCAATCGAGCGGCACGTGACGCATATTGAAAGCTATCTTGGGAATTTTGCCGTAAGTAAACACCCGTCTGTTGAGATTGGGCTGCGTCACGTCCTGCAAGCTGGGTTTATACGCGTGTTCCTCGAGTATGTTTCTGCTGTGGTTGTAACGTATTATCATAAGTCACCTCCTTTCGTAATTTTTCGGTTTTTGCGGTTTATTCTATGTTCTCGAGCATTTTATTTTGCACGGCTATACGCAGCGCGCTTATCATCTCGTCCATTTCGCCGAGCATGAATTTGTCAAGCGAATACAGCGTGAGACCTATGCGGTGGTCCGTCACTCTGCCCTGCGGAAAATTGTATGTGCGTATGCGCTCGCTTCTGTCGCCCGTGCCCACCTGCGCGCGGCGGTTTTCGGCATACTCTTTTTGCGCCTGCGACTGATAATAGTCGTATACGCGCGACTTCAACACCTTCATCGCCTTTTCTCTGTTTTTTATCTGACTGCGCTCGTCCTGACACTCCACGACTATGCCCGTAGGCAGGTGCGTCATTCTTATCGCGCTCTCCGTCTTGTTGACGTGCTGTCCGCCCGCGCCGCCGGAACGGTAAGTGTCCACCTTTATTTCGTTTTCGTTGAGCTTTATCTCCACGTCCTGCGCCTCGGGAAGCACAGCCACGGTTACGGTCGAGGTATGCACCCGCCCTTGAGACTCCGTCTCCGGAACGCGCTGCACGCGGTGAACGCCGCTTTCGTACTTCAGCTTGCCGTACACGCCCTTGCCCGTTATCATAAACACAAGCTCCTTCGCGCCGCCGAGCTCCGTGAAATTCATATTGACCTCTTCGACCTTCCAGCGGTTGGCGTCCGCGAAGTGACGGTACATTTTCATAAGCTCCGTGCCGAATAGCGCAGCCTCGTCGCCGCCCGCTCCCGCGCGGATCTCCATGATGACGTTATTGTTTTCGTTGGGGTCCTTGGGCAACAGCGACAGCTTTATGCTCTCTGCGTCCGCTTCTATCTTTTCTCTCAACTCATCCGCCTCCGCTTTTGCAAGAGCCTTCATCTCCGCGTCGGCTTCCTCCGCGGCAATGGCGATACAGTCGTCAAGCTCGCTTTTGTGAGTCTTAAACCTCGCAAAGCTTTCCACTATGGGCGACAAATCGGCATGCTCCTTGGACAAATCGCGAAATTTGTCCTGATCGTTTATGATTTGAGATTGTGAAAGAAGCCCGCCAATCTCGTTGTAGCGAGCCTCGATCCTTTCAAGCTTCAAAAGCAGTGCTTCGCTTAATTTCATTGTATTCTCTTCACAAGAGCGATGCGCTCCGCTCCCTCCATGTCCTTAAATATTTCCGTTTGATACTCCGCAAAAATATCCTTTATCGCCGCCGCCTGACCTATGCCGAATTCCATATACAGCGCTCCTCCGTCCGCCAGGTGCGCGTCGAGACCGGACGCTATTTCGCGATAGAACTTCAGCCCGTCCTCGCCGCCGTCGAGCGCGACCGTCGGCTCGAAATTTTTCACTTTGCCGTCAAGCGAGGCTATATCCGACGCGGGTATATAAGGCGGATTTGAAATTATGACGTCAAAAATCTCGCCTTCTACCGCGTTCCACATATCGCCGACTCTGATATCCGCCTTTACGCCGTTATTGAGCGCGTTTGCCCTTGCAACGTCTGCAGCCGCCGCGCTTATATCCGTCGCGACGACCTCCGCTCCCGTCTTTTTCGCGACCGTGACGGCGATCGCGCCACTGCCCGTGCACAGGTCGAGCGTCTTGACGCGGCCTTTTTCTTCAGCTATACGCTTTATCCCCTCGATAGCCTTTTCTACAAGCTCCTCGGTTTCGGGTCGGGGAATAAGCACGTTTTGATTGACCGCGATTTTATATCCGTAAAAATCCGCGTTGCCCATCGCGTATTGCAAGGGTCTGCCGTCCTCCATCCTCTTTGCGATATCCGTTGCATAATCGAACTGCGGCTTCGTGAGCGCTTTAAGCGCGGCAACGCTGCTGCGGTTCACTCCCGCGGCTTCCGATATTATCCAATCCACGTCCGCCTCGTCCGTATCCTTTGCGATATCCTCTATACGCTTTCTCGCCACGCCGTATGGGACGCTGATATCGAACTTCCGCTCCGGCAAATTCGGGTCCTCGTCCATTGCCATGACCGTCCTGAACGCCGCTATCGATACCTCCAGCATGTCGTCGGTAGGTTCCTTGGTGGTGAGCTTTTGAAGCGCCATGCCCGGAGCGCGCAATATGCGCACAAACAGGCAGTCGCTCTTTGCAAGCAGCTTAAGCAGCTCGTACGACACGCCCGCCACGACCGGCAGAAACAACAGCTTAAAGCCCAATTTTATGAGCGCGTCCAACACCTTTTGCCCCGCAAGCAAGCCGCACTTTTCAAGCATGAAGTTGATAAGCACAAACACAAGTATGCTCACCGACACAACGAAGAAGAGAAACGTCGTGCCGCAACGGCTGTGTTCTCTTCTCATATGTCTGGCGTTTTCCACCGTGAGGTCGAGACCGTGCTCATAGCAGGTGATCACCTTGTGCTCCGCGCCGTGATACATGAACACCCTGCGCACGTCCTTCATGAGCGTGACGAGCAAAATGTAGCATATAAACACAGTCAGCATTATGCTGCCCTCGATAAGACTGTACCACAGGCTTTTGAGCGAACTCGTCGCAATGACGGCCGCGTTGTCGCATATCAATCCCGCAAGGAAATTGGGAAGGAAGACGAACAGTCCCACCGCAAGCAGTATGCCGAGTATCACGGAAAAACCCATGAGCAGGTTCATCGGGTTTATTTTCAGCTTGTCCGCGATCCACTTGTCCGCCTTGGACGGTTCCGCGAAATCCCCGTACACCTCGGCGGAGCGCAGGATTATGCCCGTGCCTTGAAAAAGCTGCGACACCAGATTCACCACGCCGCGTATAAACGGCAATCTGAAAAACACGTTCTTTTCCTTGGCGCTTTTGACGTATTTGCTCTCAATGGTGATATCGCCGCCGGGAGCGCGCACCGCCGTAGCGATAGAGCGCGCGCCTTTGAACATAACGCCCTCCAGCACCGCCTGACCGCCTATCGAGGTACGCCTGACCGCCTTGCTCTTTTTATCTATGACCGCCTTTGGCTTTGCGGTTTTGTTTTCGCTTTTTTTGTCTTCTTTATCCATGGTTTTCACAAAATCAAACAAAATGCAGGCGCATAAGTGCCTGCATTTCTTCCGTTTCAGTCGAGATTGTATCTCTTCTTGAATTTGTCAACGCGTCCGCCCGTATCGACAAGCTTCTGCTTGCCCGTGAAGTATGGATGGCACTTGGAGCAAATTTCAACCTTCATTTCGGCGACGTCCTTCGTCGTGCCGGTGAGAAAAGTGTGTCCGCATGCGCAGGTGACGGTGACGTCGTGGTATTTAGGATGAATACCTTCTTTCATTTTCGTTCTCCGTTATTCGTTTTTTTATACCCACACGCGCCAAACACTACGCGTATATGATATAAAGTTTCTTCATTATACAGTCAACTCGCGCCCTTGTCAACTAATTTGTTTGACAGAGCAAGCATTTAAGCAGTTCTTCGCGTACGGGCGCAAGCTCCGCGTCGTCAAGGCTCCTGTCATTTTTTTCGATATTTATCTCGCCCTCATGCTTTATGCTCACGGGATTGCCGTCAAAGACAAAATATTTATCCGCAAGCAAAAGACACTCGTCTATGGCGTGCGTGACGAAGATCACCGTACGCTTCTGCGCCTCGTAGAGCTTTATAAACTCCTTTATAAGTTTTGATTTAAGCGCGATGTCCAACGCCTTAAACGGCTCGTCCAGCAAAAGTATTTCGCTTGGATAAAGATACGCCCTCGCCATCGCCACACGCTGTATCTCGCCTCCGCTCAACGCGGAAGGCAGCTTGCCCGAAAGGTGCGATATTTCAAGTAATTCCAACATATCGCATATTCTTCTTTTGCGATCGGGCTTGTCTTTAAATACGGCGCGTAATACCAAATCAAGGTTTTTATATACCGAAATCGAGGGTATCAACCTGTCTTTTTGAAAAATATAGCTTATCGCGCTCCCGCCCGTTTCGATATCGCCGTCATACTCGACAAGCCCAGCTATGGCGTTGAGCAACGTGCTTTTGCCCACTCCGCTTCCGCCGAGAATAACGTTTATTTTTTTATCCTCGAAGCATATGTCAAAGTCGTTGAAAACGACGTTGTCTCCGTACGCTACTCGAAGCTTTTTCACCGTCACTTCCGGCATATCGCAACCTCCCTTATCTTTTTTAGCGCGGCGACGGTCCACTCCAGCGCAAAGCTGAAAATAATAGCGACCATAGTCCAGGCAAGCAGATAGCTCAACTCCTCGTATCCGGCCGCGGCATGGATCTTGCCGCCTATGCTATTGCTATGCGCGATGCTTGTGATGATCTCCGCAGCCACGACGACCTTGAGCGTGAGCGACAGCGTCGCGCGACTCGTATCGAAAAGACAATCCGCAATACAGGGCAGATATATGCGCGTCACTCTGTCGAGCGGACGCACCTTATACAGCCTCGCCATATCGATCAGATCCTTATCTACAGTCGATATCGCCGTGTAAAAGGAGGAATACATTATTGGAAAAGCGATCAAAAACCCTACGACGATAGCCATAGCGTCGCTGTCCATAAACGCGTAAAGTATGAGTATTACCGCCACCGTCGGCGCGGCGCGCAATATGGAGACTATCGGCGACAGCGCCCTGTGCAAGGGGCGGAACATCCCCGCAACGGCGGCGAGAACCAACGCAGATACAAACGATAAACAAAAGCTTGCGAGCGTACGCCCTATCGACGTGCCGACGGCGGTCCAAAAGCCCTTTTCTCCGCCCAGCGAAAACAGACTTTTAAACACCGCGGCGGGCGTCGGCAGCATGAGCGCGTCGCCCCTTACCTTTGCCGCGACAGCCCATACCGCAAGCGCGAGCCCCAGCCCGATAAGAGGATAAATTATATTTGACGCTATAGCAACGGCGCTTTTTTTGTCAACGCGCAATTTTTTCATCAAAATATCTTATCTTTGGCGGCGTCCCAATCTATAGCTCCCTCCGTGGGAGACTTGGGCGCGACGTTTTTTAGGAAGGCTATTATCTCGGCTTTATCGCTTTCCGTGAGCCTTGCGCAGTCTATCGCGCACCTCGGTATACTCGCGGGAGGGAACGCCGCGTCGTACAAATTCGCCTTGACATACTCCGTCACGTCGGCGGGATTGTTTACGACCCATTCTCTGCTTTGCGCCAAGGCCTCGAAGAGCGCGTCCATAAATTGCGCGTCGTTTGCAAGAGCCGTTGTCACAAAGAGCCCCGCCTGCGCAAAGCTGTCGCCGTTATCGGGGTCAGCGTTTTTGTATGCAAGCTGCATATCCATCTCCGCGTTGAGCGAAAGCGCGGCTTTAAACTGCGTCGCCGCAGGCTCGCCCACCACCGCGAAATCGACTGTCTTTTTCTGCAGCTCCGTCCTCGCCATGACTCCGCCGGAGACGTATTTGACAAAAACCTGATTTTCATCGGGTTCTCCCGACGTGATCATCTCAAGTCCGTTTTTAGACATTAGATATCTGAAGATAAGTCCTGGCACGCCCTGTTCGCCTATACAGGCGATTTTTTTGCCTCTTATGTCGTCAAAGTTTATGACGTTGCCGCCGTCCTTTTTTCCTATCATAAACAGACTTCCGTTGACAGCGACGCTCACAAGCTTATAGTTGACTTCCGCGCTTTGCCTTATGATATTTGCGCCGCCGTTGACGGGCATTATGATAATATCCGCCTTCTGATATCTCATTTCCGCGCTTATATTATCGGCATTTACCACGTCGTATTTCATTTTTTTGCCTGCAATGGTCTTATTGTCCGTAGTCAATCGGCATATGGCAAGCGCGGGCGTACCCTCCGGCGCGGCGACGCGCAGGTCATATTTTTTGTCATTGCAGCCGGCAAAGCCGATCGAAACGGCGCAGATAATCGCTATCATTGCCGCGATTGCAAAAATTCTCGCAAATTTTTTCATATATACACCTCAAAAATTATTTTCTCTTATTCTGCCGCTTCAAACGAAGTCAAAGCGGATTTTACGCAAAGGTCTCCGAACCGTCCCAGCCTGCCCGTCAAAGCGGAAATGCGCTCCTGCGAGCCCTCGACGATCAAGGCGATGGTATTTACGCCGTCGCGCGGAACGCCCATTCTGCCCACGATGATATCGCCGAAGTCGCTCAAGACCCTTTGCATCTCGCCGACCACAGAGCGATCGCCCTTGACGACTATGCCCACAACACCTATTCTTTTCATAAAACACTCCTCATATTCTTATAACCGCATATTTGCAAACGACGGTTATCGCGCATATTCGCCCAAAACAAAAATTGCGCTGCCGTACAAGACGACAGCGCAAACCGTGTATGCGCAATTATAGCTTCATCTTGCACTCCGAACCTCGCCTCTGCCAATCATCGTGTCGGTTTTCGCCTTCACTCCGCAACGCAAACAGGCGTTCATTGTTTTGGATATTTCAAATATACTCTTTTATTTTCTTTTTGTCAACGGTCGCTGCGCGATCAATTAGGGAAAAGGATCGCAAGCAGCACCCAGATGCCCATGAGATTGCTCTGTCTCATCTTATCCATCCATACGTCCGCTTCCTGCTCCGGCGGAGACTGCGTAAAGAGCGACCACCCTGCCATCTCTCGCATAGCCTCGCCGCTCGCCGAGCCTTCCGCATAAAATTCTCTTATAAACAGGGTCAGATCCTCTCGGATATCGGCGGAAAGCTCTTTCACCGTCTCGTTGACCTTGCTCTCCGCAACAGAAACATAGTAATCGCGCCAATTTTTTATTCTTTGCAGATCCTCCGCGGAAATATAATCGGGATTGGCGACCGCAATAGAATAAGGGTTGATTATGTCAAACGTCGCAAACGAGCAGTTTTCCGCCGCAATGCGCAGCTGCGAAAGCGTTGCAAGGCCTCTGCCGAAATTACGGTAGGTTTCCTTAAACCTTTCAAAGTTTGCGTTGAAAAACAATGTGGCGATCATTTTATTTACCTTGTCGACGGTCATATGCTCCGGGTGCGCAAACTGCAAGTCCGAGTCTCCGCTCTCGCCGAACGCGGAAGATAAATTGAGCGCGAGATCGAGCAGGATTACGGGCGAGGTCTTTTGATGATCCGTCGCGGCTTGAGCGCAAATTTTTTCGATAATTGCACAAAGCTCGTTTTCGCCGAATTTTTCCGTCACCCCGAGCATAACCTTCGCCGCTATGATGCTCGTGTTGATTTCCTTCATTCCATCTTCCATATCCTCGCCCACAGCGATAAAAGACATGATTTGAGCAAGAAAATCATCTTTCGTCAACACGTCGCCCGCCGCGTTCACCACATCGCAAAGCGCGGGAATAACGTCAACCGTCATATAAGCGTATTTCGCATATTTTACGATCTGCGCATAGAGCGACGACGGCATGTCGTCCGAATCGAATTTATCTATAACAAGACTGAAAGCTCTGTTCAACGACGCTACGGCGGAGTCGTCGAGAGACGTTTTCAGCTCCGTAACGTTGACGAGCAAGGTGCTTATCAATGTCGCGATCTCGCTTTGACTGATATCCGTCAACGCCCCGTTCCCTGCGAAGATCGCGTCGTACATATTGTCGCTTATCGCGTTTATCGACATGTTATACGCAAAAGAGACAAGCTTTTCAAGCGGCTGCTTCGCGTCTGCAAACGCGTCAAGCATAGCTTCCGCCTCCGCCGCAGTGGGCACGAGGCTGCTTCTCGCCGTATTTATGCTTGCGATCTGCGCGTCGATGTTCGCCACTGTAGAAGGAGTCGATATTGCAAGAGCCTTAACCTCGTTAAGCCGCGCCAGCATGCCGTTGAGCGTGCTCCCGCCCTCTTTGACAAGCGCGCAAAGCATATCGTATACAAGGAAGGAAATATCGTCGGGCGTGAGATCCACCTGCTTTAGCAGCGGCAAAATGAGCTCCGCATTTGCGCCGAAGTCCGCAATGAGCTTCTTCCCGCTTTCGGAGCGGATGGCTTCCGCGAGCGCTTTTATCTTTGCCGTCTGCAAATCCGACTTGACAAGCACGTCGCAAACCGTATGAGTCCACCCCTCCACGACGATATAATCTCCCGCCTTATCCAAAAGCGCGATATCGCCGCTTCGCATATTTCTTGTCCAATCCTCGTCAAGACCGTTCAAAAACGCTTCTTCGACGGAATATGCGCTCTTTTGACGCTCCTGTCTTTCCCGCTCGAGCCTTTTTTTCTCCGTATTGCACGCAAACAACAAGCTTGCGCACAGTATAAGGACGAGCGCGGCGCAAATAAAATATAAAACTTTTTTCGACAGCTTCTTCATGTTTATGTTCATCTTTTTCTTATATTATAGCTCTTTTTGAAGTTAAATGCAACGGGAGTCAACGCGTATAACGCGCTCATCACGATTCCTACGACCGCAACAACCCACGCTCTGTACATAAACTCGAAATACAGTCCGAACAGCCGCAGCGCGTGTATAAGACATGCGGTGAGCAACGCGGACACGGCAAACGACAGCACGAAGGAAGTCGCCGCGATCAGACAATATTCTATGATTTCCGCCTTCAACAGCGACGTTTTCGACATGCCGGCGTTGAGCAACGCCGCGCGCGACTTCTCCGCCGTGTTTCTGCCCACCAATGACGCGGCAACGGTTATCGCAAATATGAAAACGCTCACGACCACCGCCAGCGTGCCTATGAGGTCAAACACGGCGTCCGTGCTCTGCATATCCCACTTATACGCCGTCAAAACGTCCACCGCATAGTAGTTATTGTCGGCAAATTTCGCGCGCAAGCCGTCGGCGACTTTGGCGGTATCCCGCTCCGCCGTCACGACGACGGTGTCGGGCGCGACGCCGTACAGCCGCGATATCGCAACGTCGGAAAGCACAACGTAATTGCCTGAAAACAGTCTGTGCTTCAATATGCCGCCCACCGTCACTTCAGCCGTCTTGCCTTCGAGCGTAAACGAAAGAACGTCGCCCGTTTTCACGCCGTAAAGCTCCTTGAGCGCAACGTCCAAGAACACGTACGGCTCATCGCCCGCAAGAAGCTCGTCGACCGTATCCCTTGCCGTGACAAACTCGAAATCGACAAGCGAAAGCGCGTCGCGCGAGCCGAGCAAATTCATGGTCTTGTTAAATTTCGCGCCCGAAAGCTCGCCCTGCTTCCACACTATCTTGACGGCGGATTTCACGCCCTCCACAGCCTCGAACTCGCCCGTATCGACGTCGGCGCGCACGTTTGTGACAAATATCATTTTGTCGAAATCGCTCACATAATCGCTGAAAACGCTCTTTGTCAACGACCATGCCATAAACAGCATCATGCTCACGGTCATGCCGACGCCGAGCATAGTGACCGCGCGCGAGAAATTTTTATCGCGCAAAATATTCACCGCCGCGACATTTGCAGCCGGAGAAGCACATTTTCCGACGGCTTTCGCGCTCCCCCGCAATACCGTCGAGATACAAACGCCGAGCGCGGCGAGCGACAACGCAAGGCTTATCACGCCGAAAACCGCTGTCAAAGACGGTACGGCAAACTCTATCGCAACGCTGACTGCGGCAAGCGCAAGCATTACGGGACATAATATCTTCAATAATTTGGACTTCTTTTCAACGGCGATTTGATTTTGCCTTATCGTTCCTTTAAACGACCGTACAACGGGAACCGCGGAGCTTGCGACCGCCGCCGCAAAGCCTATGACCGCCGCCGCGAAAAGTCTCCAGGCGGAAATACCGAAAACCAACGACGATGAAAGCGTAAATTTGAGTATGGCGACGAAAATGCCGACCGCCAGAGCCGACCCGACCAGCGCGCCTATGCCCGCAAGCGTCACGCCTTCTATGAGGAATATGCCGGCGATCTGCTTTTTCGTCGCGCCGACAACGCCGTATTTGGATATAAGGGAAAGCTTTTCGCTCTCGCTGCTCAAAAACAGCAGCGCGACGACGGCTATACCGAGCGCAAGCACCGCCGCGCCGGACAGCACCACGGGCGCGGACAGCGAGTCCGCCTGCTCCTTTATATACCCCTCGTCGTCCGCCCGTCGCACGAGCATTGCAGAATACTCCGGCATAGACCGTATCTGCGCCACGAGCGCGTCGATATCCGCACCTGCTTCCGCCTTTATATATATCTCGTTGCAAACGGGACTCTCCATAGGCAAAATCAATTTGGAAAATCTGTTTATGCGCCCCAAAAACAGGTACGGCGAATCCGCAAGAAAATATCCGCTCGCTTTGGCGACAGCGCAAATTATCACCGACGTTTTGTTGTCGTTTAAGGACAGCTCGACTCTGTCGCCCACTTTAAGCCCGAACCGCTTCGCCGCCGCTTGAGATATCGCGACATTGTCGCTGACGCCGATATCCTGCGCGTTGCCCGCGACGACCTCTATATCCTGAAGCTCCTGCGCGCGCCCCTGCTCGAAACCTCTCACCTGTACGTATTCGTCTCCAAGCAAGGCGTACAGCGTCAGAGACGGACAAACGTTCGCTACGCCGTCAAGCGATTTGAGCGGCGACGCGACGTTGTTTATGATCCTATCCGATGTGGAATTCGTCGATATGACGATATCGCTGTTCCCCGAAGTCGCCGTCTGCGAAGCGTATATAAAATCGTACACGGCGGGGCTGAAAGAGAGCATAGCGAAAATCATCGCGACCGCTATAGCGATCGCAAACGCGGTCGCCGCCGACCGCAAAGGCTTTGCCTTGAGATTTTTCCATGCAAGCTTCCACATAATTCGCGTTTTTCCTATAAGGCGCGCAGTATTTGCGTCATGAGCAAATGACGCCGTCCTCCATGCGCACAATCCTGCCCGCGTACTCCGCATGCGCCTGCGAGTGCGTGACCATCACAAGCGCCACGCCTCTGTTTTTATTTATATCGGCAAGGAGCTCCATGACCTGTCTGCCGCGCTCCTTGTCCAGACTGCCCGTAGGCTCGTCAAGGAAAATCACCTTTGGCTGCGTCACGAGCGCGCGCGCTATGGCGGCGCGTTGCTGCTCGCCTCCGCTCAACTGCCGCGGCAGGCTTGCAAGCCTGTCCTTGAGCCCTAAATATTCTATAATTTCGAGAACTCTGTCTTTATAATCGCGCTCCTTGAGCTTATCCAGCATTAGCGGAAGCGTCACGTTTTCGTACACCGACAGATTGGGCACGAGATTGTCAAACTGATAAACAAAGGAAAAATCCTTGCGGCGCATGGCGGCAAGACTTTCGTCGTCGGTCTCCGCGATATCGTTACCAAGCAAAGTCACCGTGCCTTCGTCCGGCTTGTCTATGCCCGCAAGGATATAAAGCAAGGTGGACTTGCCGCTGCCCGATTCGCCGACTATTGCGACAAACTCGCCCTCCTCCAGACGGAAATCCACGCCCTTCAAAACGTCCGTCACGACTTCACCCGTGACAAAGGATTTTTTTATATTCTCCGCTTTCAAAATAATTTCGCCCATACGCGCTCCGAATATATACTGATTGATAAATATTATATCACACTATATAGCCTTGCACAAGCTCAAATGGAACGGGCGCGGCGCATTTAATGAAGGATTGCATTGCGCGACGGCGCGTGCTATAATATCGATCATGAAGCTTCCCGTTCAAGGCACAGTGGAATATGAAATGCAAAAAGAAAGCGCAGCCAAGCCGCGCCTTTTATTGCACGCTTGCTGCGGGCCGTGCGCCGCGGGCACGCTTGCGAATATCGCGGAGTTTTTTGACGTGACTATTTATTATTATAATCCCAATATTATGCCGAAAGAGGAGTTTATCAGGCGTTTAGACGCGCTTAAACAGGTCGTTGCGCATTTTTACGGAGTAAAGCTGATAGTTCCGCCTCAATGCGAAGAGGACTATATTTCTTTGATAAAAGGCTTGGAAACCGCGCCGGAGGGCGGCGCGAGATGCGCGAAATGCTTTGAAATGAGATTGGAAAATACCGCGAAATATATGAGCTTGCACAGCGGCGAATACGATTTTTTTGCCACCACTCTCACGGTAAGCCCGATGAAAAACGCCGCTCTAATCAACGAAATCGGCAATGCGGCCGCGAAAGCGCACGGCGTGACCTATCTCGCTTCCGACTTCAAAAAACGCGACGGATATCTGAAATCCACAAAGCTTTGCAAGGAGTGGGATATATACCGTCAGCACTATTGCGGTTGCAAATTCGACATATAAAAAGCGCGAACGGCGTTCGCGCTTTTTGTTTGCACTATTTACTGCTTGTTTTCGAGCATGCTTTTGACCTTCATCAGTCTTGTGATCGTGCCGCGTTCGTTTTCGTCAAGCTTCATTGTGATATATTTTATAGTCTCCTCGAGTTGAGGTATCATGACGTATTCCAACGCGTTCACGCGTCTGCGGTTGCGCTCTATTTCGTCTGCGAGCATATTGCAGGTCTTTTCTACCTCGGCGAGCTTTAACAGCTTCGGCAAAAGCGCCGACAGCGACGCTACCGCGTCGTCAAGCTCTCCCGTGACCGTAGCAAACGAATAAGGATACAGTGCGCTGCCCTCCTGCTTTGTTATCTCAAACACGGGCACGTCGACGCTCATCACGTTTTGCGAGGATACATCAAGCGTGACCTTCGTGGACGGCATGGCGATAGCTTCCTCGATAACGGAGTCCGACGACACCGCTCGCGCGAGCATGAAGTTTTTAAGCGCGCCGGAAAGCTCGCCCTCCACTTCCTCGCGAAGGCGCTTGTTCTCGCGGATATACAGCATAAAGCGACGTATCATCTCGTCCGATTTGTCCTTTAGCAGCTTATGCCCGCGAGTCGCGGTTTTGAGGCGCGTTTTGAGCCGCCTCAATTCCATTCTTGTCGGATTTACGTTGAGCTTTGCCATGCGTCAAACCTCTTTTTTGTCCAGGTATTTTTCCAGATACTCGTCGCGGATACGCTTCAGTTCGCCTCTCGGGAGCATACGCAACAAGCTCCACCCCAAATCGAGAGTTTCCTCGATAGAGCGGTTTTTGTCAAACCCCTGCGAAATATACTGCTTTTCAAATTCGTCGGCGAATTTCGCAAATTTCTTATCCGTCTCCGTCAACGCCGCGTCGCCGAGTATAGAGCTCAACTCTTTGGCCTCTTTTCCCTGCGCATACGCGCTGAAAAGCTGGTTCATGGTATCCGCATGATCCTCGCGCGTCTTGCCCTTGCCTATACCCTTGTCCTTGAGACGGGAAAGCGACGGCATGACGTCGATAGGCGGCAAAATGCCCTTTTTATACAACTCGCGCGAAATTATTATCTGACCCTCGGTTATATAACCCGTGAGGTCGGGGATCGGGTGCGTTTTGTCGTCCTCCGGCATGGTAAGTATCGGTATCTGCGTGATAGAGCCCTTTTTGCCCACTATCCTGCCTGCGCGCTCATACATGCTTGCGAGGTCGGTATACATTGCGCCGGGATATCCGCGTCTTCCGGGAACTTCCTTTCTCGCGGCGGAAATTTCGCGAAGCGCCTCTGCGTAGTTGGTGATATCCGTCGTGATAACAAGCACGTGCATATCCTTTTCAAAGGCAAGATATTCCGCTGCGGTCAACGCCATACGCGGCGTGGATATACGCTCGACCGCGGGATCGTTGGCGAGGTTTATAAACATCACGGTGCGCTCTATCGCGCCCGTCTTTCTGAAGTCGTTGATGAAAAAATCCGCCTCCTCGAAGGTGATGCCCACCGCGGCGAACACGACCGCGAATTTAGCGTCGCTTCCGAGCACGCGCGCCTGACGCGCGATCTGCGCCGCAAGCTCCGCATGCGGCATGCCCGACATGGAAAACACAGGCAGCTTCTGTCCTCGCACAAGAGTGTTGAGACCGTCTATCGCGCTTATGCCCGTTTGAATAAACTCGTCGGGATAGTCGCGCGCGACGGGATTTATCGGCTGTCCGTTTATGTCCATCTTTTTGTCGGGGATAATGGGCGAGCCTCCGTCCCTGGGTCTGCCCATGCCGTCGAAGACGCGTCCGAGCATATCCTCGCTGACGCCGAGCTCTATGCAATGACCCAAAAATCTCGCTTTCGACGTGGACATTTTTATGCCCTGCGACGGCTCGAAAAGCTGCACGAGCGCCTTATCTCTGTTTACCTCGAGCACCTTGCCGCTGCGCACCTCGCCGTTTTCCTGCCGTATCTCGACCAGCTCGTTGTATTTGACGCCTTCAACGCCCTCCACGAGCATAAGAGGCCCGACGATCTCTCTTATCGTATTGTATTCTTTTATCATCAATAATCCTCCCCGTCGCCGACAAGCTCCGACATTTCATTTTTTATCTCGGCAAGAATCTCGTCGAATTTTTGCATCTGACTTTCGGGAATATACTTTGCGCGGCCGATCTGCTCGCGCACGGGCAGCTCGAGTATGTCCTCGATATCCACGTTTTTGTCAAGCGCTTCGCCCGCGAGTTTGTCAAATTGCAAAATAAGCTGCATCATATACTGTTGCTTTTCAAGCGACGTATAAGTATCCACCTCGTGGAACGCGTTCTGATGCAAATAGTCCTCTCTTATGGACTTTGCGGTTTCCATCGTGAGCCTGTTTGACGGCGACAGCGCGTCCATACCGACGAGTCGCACTATTTCGTCAAGCTGCGCTTCTTCCTGCAATATGCGCATGCACGCCGCCCTGAACGACAGCCATTCTTCGCCGACGTTTTCGCCGTACCATTCGCTCATCCTGTCGGCGTAAAGCGAATAGCTTGCGATCCAATCCACGGCGGGGAAATGCCTCTTATATGCAAGAGACGCGCTCAAGCCCCAAAATACTTTGACTATTCTCAAGGTCGCCTGCGCGACAGGCTCCGACAAATCGCCGCCGGGAGGCGACACCGCGCCGATTGCGGTGATAGACCCCGTCACGCCCTGCTGACCGAGCACCCTGACGATGCCCGCGCGTTCATAAAACTCCGCAAGTCTGGAGCTCAAATAAGCGGGATATCCCTCCTCGCCGGGCATCTCCTCTAGACGGCCCGACATCTCGCGCAATGCTTCCGCCCAACGCGAAGTGGAGTCCGCCATTATAGCGACGGAATAACCCATATCTCTAAAATATTCCGCAATGGTTATGCCCGTATATATCGAGGCCTCGCGCGCCGCGACGGGCATATCGGACGTATTTGCGATAAGCACCGTGCGCTTCATAAGCGGCTGTCCGCTCCTCGGGTCTATAAGCGCGGGGAATTCGTTGAGCACATCCGTCATCTCGTTGCCGCGCTCGCCGCAGCCGACGTAAACGATTATGTCCGCGTCCGCCCATTTCGCAAGCTGATGCTGTACGACGGTCTTGCCGCTGCCGAAAGGACCGGGGACCGCCGCAACGCCGCCCTTGGCGATGGGGAAAAGCGTATCTATGACTCTCTGTCCCGTCACAAGCGGAGTGAGCGGAGAAAGCTTTTCCTTATACGGTCTGCCCTTGCGCACAGGCCATTTCTGCAACATCCTTATTTCTCGGTCTCCGTCCTTGGTTGCCACGACGGCAACGGTTTCGTCGACCGTAAATTCGCCTTTTTTTATCTCTTTGACGACGCCGTTAACGCCGTAGGGTATCATTATTTTGTGGGTTATGAGTATATTTTCCTGCACCGTGCCTATGACGCTGCCGCCCTCGACCTCGCTGCCTACTGCGACGCACGGCTTGAACTCCCACTTTTTTTCATGGTCGACCGCGGGCAGATACACGCCGCGCTCGATACGGTCGCCGGCAGCCGCCTTGAGTTTTGCAAGCGGACGCTGAATACCGTCGTATATTCCCTCGATAAGACCCGGCGCAAGCTCGACCGACAACGGCTCGCCCGTGGACACGACGTCCTCGCCCGGACCGAGACCGCTGGTCTCCTCGTACACCTGAATGGACGCCTTGTCGCCGCGAAGCTCAATGACCTCGCCTATGAGCTTTTTGTCGCTCACCTGCACGACGTCGAACATTTTGCAGTCCGCCATACCCTCCGCAACAATGAGCGGACCGGATACCTTTACGATTTTCCCTGTTTCCATATTAGTCCTCTTTTCCGTCAACAAAGACGTTTGCTCCGATAGCTTTTTCCACGTTCGCGTTTATTCCGTCAAGCCCAAGATGCATGCTGCCCTCCGCAGAAGGAATGGGCAAAATGACGGGATACGCCCTCGATTTATATCGTTTTATATACGTTTCCGCCTGTAGCGCAACCTTTTCCGTGACGAATATTACGGAATAGGTGCGCGCCAAGGTATGCACGGTCTCCCTTGCCTGCATTTCTCCCTCGACGGGAAAAACGTCAAGTCCGATGGCCTTGAACGCCAAAACGGAATCCTTATCTCCGACTACGGCAATGCTACCCTCACGCATACAACTCACGCATCCTTTCTTTTATCTTCTCGGGCTCTACGCCGTTCTTTATGCCCGCCACGGCAAGCTTAACCACTCTTATCTGCGTAATCTTTGCTAGATAATACGCGACGATAGGCGCCACGCTGAACAGGTCGTCCTTTTGTATCTTCCACATTTTAAGCAGTTCGTCGTCGACCTCTTTCTCAAAAGCCGCAATATTGCCGCCGTCGATCGCCTTCGTCACGATTTCTTCATAAGCAGTTCGCTTGCACCTCTCCTTCAACACATCGACCGAAGCCTCATATATTTCCGGAAGAAAGCAGAGCTCTCCGCCCTCGATAATGCCTTCGACAAAAAACGCCCTCGGCAAACCTATGCGTTTGCATCTCAAAAACGCGCCTATATTCATAAAATCCGCTTTTTTGACAAAATAGCTCAAGGTCTCCTTGCCGCTCTTTTTGCAATGCTCAAACACAAAGCGAAACGCCGCCTTATCGCACACGCAGTCCACGTCGCGCGGAGAGCAATCCCGCGCAAGTTTCTTGAGCTCGATTATAGCCTCTGCAAACCGCTTCGGCGCGTCCGCGGCGTTTTCCTGCTCGATCCAGGACTTTATCTGCTCTGTATCATACAGTCCCCGCGGCGCAAGCGGCACGTTTTTGCCCGTAAGACTTGCCTTGAACAACGCTTTCAGATTTAAAAAATCATATTGCGCCAAAAACGCGTCAAGCGCGCCGTCCACGTTGAATTCACGCAAAAAATCCGCCGCTCTTTCTTCCTCGCAGGCAAACAGCGCGTCAAAGTCTCCTTCAACCGCCGACGCTCCCGCGCCAAATCCCATATCCGAAAGAGTTTTGAAGGCGGACTGCGCCGAAGCGCACTCCAAAAGCCTCCCCGCCGATTGGGCGGTGAGGAGAGAGCTTTCCATGCTCTTCACTCTTGCGTTTTGATATATGAATTTGTCAGACATCAGCCAAATATTTCCTTTGCTATCTGCGCCTCGAGGCTGTCCCTCAACAACGAAATCTCCACGTCGAAGGTCAGATTTTTATCCACGCCTTTGCCGCTTATTATCATTCCGTCGAAGTCGCCAGCTTCCTCCGACAGCGACAGAGAAATATTTCTCTTTGCCGCCGCGCGATCTACGTCTTCCTTGGAAAGCGCGCCCGCCTGACGTTTGCCGACTACGACGGTATCGCCGTCCTCCGCCTCGTCCAGCATACCGATAAGCAGCTTTTTAAGCGTTATCCCGTCAAGGCTCGTCAGCTTTTCTTCCGCGCGCAAAAAAACATCGTCAAGCACCTTCATACGGGCAGCGAGATGAAGCTTTTTCACCTCGAGCTCCGCTACGCTCTTCGACCTTGCGTCTATATCCGCGACCATCCTGTCCGTTTCCATCTGAAAATTGTCGTTGTAAACGCGGCATTGCTCCGCGGCTTCCGCAAAGATATCGTGCGCCTTTTGACTTTGCTCCTCGATGAAAGAATTCGCGCGATTTTCCGCGTCGGATACGATTTTATCTACAATCGCTTCTCTGCTCATAGCTTATGCCGCAACAATAGGCGTGATAGCGGGGATCATAACGCCGAGCAAGGACACCAGCAACGCGAGAACGGCATACGTCTCAACCATGACGGTGAGTATAATCGCCTTGCCGCTCTCCTCGGGACGCTTTGCGATCATAGCAATGCCGCTGCAAGCCGCCTTCGACTGATACAGCGCGGACACGAGTCCGACTATTGCCATAGGCAAGCATGCCGCAAACAAAGAAAGCCCGTCGCCCAAAGTCAAAGCGTAAACTCCGCCGAAAAGATTGACCTTGACAAACACCAAAAACGCCACAAGCAAACCGTAAATACCCTGCGTACCCGGCAGAAGCTGCATGACCAAGCATTTGGAGAATTTGTCGGGATCTTCGCTGGTGACTCCCGCCGCGGCTTTGCCTGCGATACCGACGCCGATCGCAGAGCCCATACCCGCCAAACCTGCCGCGAGTGCCGCGCCCAAAATGGCAATGAATGTACCTATACTCATTATTTGTTACCTCCTCATATCGAGATAAGTATATTTTGTATTAGAACCGTAGGGCATGAAAGCATGGCCTCCGCCCTCGTAGAACTTTCCGTAAAATTCTATATATTGCAACCTGCAATTGTGCACGTACGCGCCGAGCGTTGATATGGCAATGTTAAAGACGTGACCAACAAGGAATATCGGCACGCAGACGATATAGCCAATCGCTGCGACGCTTGACGGGAAAAACCCTATTACGACCTGGCAAATCTGATTGACGACGAGCGCGACGACGCTTCCCGACAGACCGAGACCGAATAAACGCGCGTATGAAAGTATATCCGACGCCATGTTCACGCCGTCGTACAGCTTCCCGAAGCCTCCGAAGAAGCCTATGATCTTTTTCTTCACGCCTTTTTTGCCGCGTATGCCGGACAGCACGAGCAAAAACGCGCCGACCGCCGCCAAAGCAATGCCGAGATATTTCACCGCAGCTACGTCCTTGACAAACAGCAATCCGACGGCGAGAACTATGATGCCCGCAAAAATCAGATACCAGGTGCCCACCTCGCAAAGAGCGTCCATCACCTTACCGCGCCTTATCAGCTTTATCGCATTGAGCAGCATACCGACCAAAATATGTATAAAGCCGAGCCCGAAAGAAATGCCGAGCAAGATCAACGGATTATTGCCCTCGAGAGGGTTTAGCAGCTGCATCTGTTCAAAGAAAGTGCCGCCTATCTCCAGCCCGAACCAACCGCCGAAAATCGCGCCCCATATAACCGTGCTTATGCCGCCCATTGCGACGACTAGCAGCAGTCTCCCCTTGCCGGGCACGGGCTTTTTAATCTTGTACAGCACAAACCCGCCTATAGCGAGCAACAGCCCGTACGCAGCGTCCGCTATCATCATGCCGAACAGCAGGAAATAGAATATCGACATGATCGGATTGGGATCGATATCCTTGCGGTAATTGGGCACGCTGTACATATTTGTTATGTCCTGATACGGTTCTACGATAGGAGAGCTCTTGACAAATGTCGGCACGACCTCGTCGGGCTCCGCTTCTCTGAACTCGTATACAAACGCATCCGAGTTCTCGTCCAGTGTTTTTTGCAAATCGTCCTCAAACTCCTCGGGATACCAAGCCTCCATGACAAAGCACTCTTTTGTAGTCGCAAACCCGTCCAAGGCGGCG